>JADYZS010000020.1 GCA_020853075.1 Anaerolineae bacterium
AGGTACAGGCAACGGTGACCATTGACCTCACTCCCCACGAGCTCGGGCGCGCGCTCATGCGCTATGCCCTTCTCCGCATGACCGGCAACCCGGAGAATGCCGACAAGGATATCTGGATTTCGGGCGGCAAGGTCTATATGGGTGACTCCTTTGTGAGTAGCGACCCCACCGATGCCACCCTCATCCGGGCGGCTAAAACCCTGATGGCTGAAAGTAAAAAACGCTGAGCCTCTTCGTCTCTGCTCATCCAGACTGGCCGTGTTACCCCCTTGACATGCCAAACACATAGTCCTATACTGGTTATAGAGCCGCACGGATGCCGCCAGCGTCCCCGCCGTCGCCGATAGCCCGATCCGGCAACCGGGCAGAAAGGCGTGGTGAGATAATGGTGTCTTCTGGGACCCTCCGCCCGAACGAGCAGGCGAGCCCTAGCGCGCCGCCAAGCAGCGCGATATCCGCCGCGCTGCGTAATCGCCTGTGGCAAACCCTGTATGCCCACTATTGGAAGCGTATGTCTGCGTTGCGCACCGGATCCATGCCCGTGCGTCTGGCCCAAGATCGCGCCGTCCATGATTTATTTGTGCGTCTGTGGAGAGACTACTTCAGACGCCCGCCCGACAGCCTGGCAGGCCACTGGGATGAAGCGTGCCAGGAAGTGAAACGCTATTTCTTTGACTGCGCTGTTACCGAGGTCTTCAACTTCATCCAGTTTGTTGCCTGGAACTTCTCAGACGCGAAGGTGAACGCCTCATTCATGGACGCCTGCAATTCCGTCCTGGCCGAGGAAAGGTCAGATTACAGGTTTGTCGCCGCGAGCCTTCACCCTGTGACCACTGCACAGAAAGGGGAAGAGATCATCCAGAGTGCGCCCGGCCTCCTTTTACAGGCTGCTGAAGGCCATCTCAAGGAGGCCCAGGCACGGCTGGCTGATGGCCGGACTCATGATCTCCATCGCTCCGTTCAGAAATCCCTGGCTGCGGTGCAGGCAGTGTGCGCGCAGGTCACCGGGAATCCACAGGCAACCCTTGCCGACGCGCTGGATATAATAGAGAGGCGAGGCCCAAGCCGGGTCAACGCGAGCCTCAGAAACGTGCTCAGTACGCTCGCCGGTATCCATCACCCTCTTGTAGAGGTAGCCGACCTGGATTCCGCAGACGCGAGGTTCGTATTAGAAGCGTGCTCGGCAGCGGTCAGGTTTCTGGCTGCCAAAGCCTCAAAATAGAAGGAGATCGTTGGCAACAGTCGTTCCCCAGAGATTTTCTGCTACAAACGATGAAAAGAAAACGTTGCCTCACCCCTGCTCACGAGTGAGGCAACGTCTTTTTCGGCGGTGCATCAATTGTCCGGCGCGCCGGCCTCCACCCACGCCGTAATGATCTTGATCTCCGATTCCAGAAGCCGGGGCTGTCTTTTGGGCATCTCACCCTTGACGATTTGCGAATTGAGAAAACTATCCGTGACGTTGCCCGGGTTGATCACTGGCCCGTTATTGGAACCTTTCATCACGTCGGCGTAGGTCTTTAGGACCAGCCCTTCCTCGGTCTTTTCTCCGCCGTGACACTTCACGCAACGCCGTTCAAGGAGGGGGAGCACGTCTTTGGCGAAACTAACTGTGGCAGCACTGCCGGTTGGCGTAGGCGTGTTGGCAGGAGTTGTTGGTCGTGGTGTCGGAGTGGCAGGTGGCACGGTCGGGCTCGGCACAGGTGTTGCCGTAGCGGCAGCCTGCGGTGTATCGGCTGGCGCAGATTGAGTAGTCGCCACAGTCGGCACAGGCGTATCGGTCGGCGCGGGCAACGTCGCGGTGGGCTCAACTTCGTTTCTTAAGAGACACCTCGTGGGACAGGCTCTTTGGTGGAGCCCCCGCACAGCAACAGGGGATGCCTTGCCCCTGTGCCGAAGGGCCAAAACATCCCCCTATGGATTACACACGCAGGCACGGTTCCAGGTTCACACGATCTCTAGCGAGACGCGCTTCCCCTGCCGGACCGCGGCGACGCGCACCAGGGTACGCATCGCGTTTGCCACCCGTCCGCCTTTGCCGATGACCCGCCCCATGTCGCCCGGCGCCACGTGCAACTCCAAGACAACGCCCTCAGCGCCTTCGCTCTCATCCACCCTTACCTGTGAGGGATCATCAACCAACGCCTTCGCCATAAACTCTACAAGGTCTTTCATATAACTGATTCCTATTACAGATACCACGGCGGCTCCGCCAGCAGAGCCCTCGCTACCCCAGAACACCATGAACCTCCCAACAGGTAGTCGGATAGGGAGGTGTTGGCCGCGAGGCCCTGCTAACCTGCCGGTGGCTCCGCCACTGGTTCTGGCGTGCTCAGCGCGCCCGCTTTCTCCAACAGACGCCGGACGGCGTCGCTGGGTTGCGCGCCCACGCTCAACCAGTAACGAGCCCGCTCTACGTTAACGCTCATCTCCGCTGGCTCAACGCGCGGATTGTAGTAGCCGATATTCTCAATAAACCGACCGTCCCGCGGCGTGCGGCCTTCTGCAACGACCAGGCGGTACGTGGATTGGTGCTTCGCGCCTTGACGGCGCAACCGAATACGAACCATAGTCTCCTTAAAGATTCACTTCTTAATGAAATCGGTTGGCTATACACCCTCTCTGCTTGCAAGAAGGGGGTGGTTATCAGCGGACCAAGGACATGAGGCCGCGTCCTCGGCTATGGCTCAGTTCCTTCATCATCCGCTGCACCTGCCGGAACTGAACCAACAACGAGTTGACTGACTGTACGTCAGTGCCGGAACCGCGCGCGACGCGGCGTTTGCGGCTCGCGTTTAGTATATCAGGGCGTTGCCGCTCCTCAAGAGTCATAGAGGAAATGATGGCCTCTATGACCTTGAACTGCTTCTCGGTGACCTCCGGTGATACCTCTTTGCTGATCTTGGCAAAGCCGGGTATCATCTCCATCAACTGGCTCAACGGCCCCAGTTTTCGGATTTGCCGCATCTGCTTCAGGAAATCGTCCAGGTTGAACTGGCCCCGCTGCAACTTCTGAGCCGCGACCAGAGCCTCTTGCTGGTCCATCGCGCCCTCAGCCTTCTCAATCAGGCTAAGGACGTCACCCATACCCAGGATGCGCGAGGCGAGTCGGTCTGGGTGGAAGAGTTCCAGCGCATCCATCTTCTCGCCCACGCCCAGATACTTGATGGGCACGCCGGTCACGGCCCGCATAGAAATGGCCGCACCGCCGCGGGCATCGCCATCCACCTTGGTCAAGATCAGGCCCGTCAAATTCACCCGCTGGTGAAAGCCTTCCGCCACCCGCACCGCTTCCTGGCCGGTCATGGCATCGGCCACCAGCAATACTTCCCGGGGATTGGTCTTGGCCTTCACCTGCTCCAACTCGGCCATCATCTCGTCGTTGATCTGGAGGCGGCCAGCGGTGTCCAGAATCACGACGCCGTAAGCCGCTTCGCGTGCCCGCCGCAGGGCATTGGCGCAGATGACCGGAGGTGCAACCTTCGTCCCCTCGCTATGTACCGGGATGTCCAGTTGCTTGCCCAGCACTTCCAACTGCGTGATGGCAGCAGGCCGGTAGGTATCGGCAGCAACCAAGAGAGGACGATGCCCCCCCTTGCGCAGTTGCAGAGCCAACTTCGCCGCCGTCGTTGTCTTGCCTGAACCCTGCAAGCCGACCAGCATAATCACCTGAGGAGGCTGGCCCGACAGGTTCAGGCGCGCCGGCTCGCCCAGCGTTTTGACTAACTCCTCGTGAACGATCTTGATGACCTGCTGGGCAGGCGTCAGGCTTTTGGTGACCTCCGCTCCCACCGCCCGCTCGCGCACGCGGGCCAGGAACTCCTTGACAACCTTGAAATTGACGTCGGCCTCCAAAAGAGCCAAACGGACCTCGCGCAAGGCCACGTCCACGTCGGCTTCGCTCAGTTTGCCGCGGGACGAAAGCTTGTCAAAGACTTGCTGAAGTTTCTCGGTCAACGTGTCAAACACGCGTCCGCCTCTGCCTTGCGAGATGCCAGGCTCAAATTCTAAACGAGAGTGGTGATTTAGTCAAATCTATCGCGGCGTGGTATAATAGCCACACGAAGTGGTAATGATTTGCAGTCCCGCCCTCTCGCTGGCAAGGAGGCTCCGATGATTACCAAAACCCCGTCCAGCAAGCCCGGCTACATGTTGATCACTTTTGAATTACCGTCAGCTATCTGGGCTGAAAAGGTGAGCCTTGTGGGCGAATTCAACGACTGGAGCCGGACCTCCCATCTGCTGCGCCAGAGCCGCGACGATTCCGCCTGGCGAATCATCCTGGAATTGCCAGCCGGACACGAGTACCAGTTCCGCTACCTGGTCAACGATAGCGACTGGCACAATGACTGGCACGCCGACAAATATGTGCCTAACCCCTACGGCGGCGACAACTCCGTCGTAGCGACTTGAGTTCCTCCTATCACGACACCGGCCCGGCATCCGCCGGGCCAGTGCTCTTGAGAGGCTAGAACTCGTACACCGCGCCTTCCTTGGCCAGTTCCACAGGCCCCCTGAAGACCGCGCGCGCTTCCGCCAGCGCCCTTTCACCATTCCTCGCTCTTTCAGGATAATGCACCAAAACCAGGCGGCCCACCTTGCCCTCGGCGGCCAGCGCGGCTGCCTGCGCCGGGCTGGAATGGCCGGGAGCCTCACCGGCACTCTCGTGCAAAAGGGTCTGAGCATCTTGAGTCAGTGTCAGCAGCGAGGGTGAAGGCGCAGTATCACAGCAGTAAGCCAGCACATTCCCCGTCGCCCGCGATTCAATCCGCAGGCTGATGACGGGCAGCATGTGCACGCCGGGCGACGCGGTCACACGGCAATCGGGCCAATCTAAAACAGGAGCGCCCACAGCCAACGAGACCTCGTGAAACTGAACAGGGAAAAACCCAGGCCACTCTCGCCACTCAAAGGCATCCATGATGGTAACCAAAGCGCGGAGGGTGCGGGGAGGGGCAAATACGTGGAAGGGCTTGCTCCGTTGGGAGAGCCACAGGCCGAGCAGGAGCAAGGGCACACCGTAGATATGGTCGGGGTGATGATGGGTGGCGATGAGACCATCCAGCCGGGAGAGGCTGATGCCGGCGCGGCGCAACCGCTGGATAGGGTTGCCCGCGCAGTCAATCAGAAAGGCAGCGTGTTCCCCCTCCACTACCATGTAGGTATTTTCTCTGTCTGCCTCCGGCAACGCGGCAGCCGCCCCCAAGATGGTTAGTTTCGGCATGCAATTCATCCCCTAAGACAGCGTGTTAACTCGCTCCTTTGAGGCCAAGACAGATTTCACCATGTACCACAATGCCCGCGCGGGCAGCGCGGGCTCCTGCCTACCCAGACAATATGGCCGATTTTAACAAATCCATCCCAGTGTGTCAAGAGTCCTTGCTTACAAAACGGCAGCCACCGTCACTCAACTGGACAACATCGTAACACGGTATAGGCATTGTGGCAAGGGGATTTCGGTACCATCGGTCGTCCGGTGGATTGCTGCAAGGGGTACGAACGTTACAGCGTAGGTGGTAAGGTCGGCGTTGGCGACGGCGATAGGGCCGATCCCGATGCGGCGGTCGCGGTAGGTGACAGCGTTGCCACGGGAGTGGCCGTCACCGTGGACGATGGAGCAGGGGACGCGGTCGGTGTGGCGGTATCTATTTCCTCTACCCCAGGCTCCTCTACCGTAATGTGGGTAGCCCATATCTCTCCATTGGGTCGCCGCATCGCTTTCACGTGAGCCAGTCGGCCAACGGCTGGTGTCGCGCCATCTATCGTCGCGCCGGGAGCGATGTGCACCTGCACGCCGCCTATCGTCCACACATCTCCACCGATGGCCTCTATCACGTCGGTAAACTCGTAAGGCTCACCGGGGGCTTCAGCAGGTGTTAAGACCACGATGCTTTGCGCGACGATTGCTCCATCAGGCTGTTCTACGCCGGAAACCTGTACCCATGCCCCTACCGTTGCCGCTCCTCTCGTCTCATCTATAGGCGTGCCTCCGGGCAAGAGAACCGTCCGGCTCCCCACGATCCACCGTCCGGCCACCTTCTCGCGGAGCGTGCCCTCAAAGCGTACGGAGACCACGCGCGTGGGCGGCTGTGGCGTAGCGGTCCACGTAGGAGTGGCAGTAGGGGTAGCGGTAGGCGTGGAGGTCGGCGTTGGGCTCACCGTAGCGGTGGGCGTATGAGTCGCAGTAGGGCTTGGGGTAGCAGTCGGCTCCATCGGGGCCGTCGGCGTGTCCAGACGAACCGCAGGGGTCGCAGGAAGCGGCGTCGGGCCAGGACTGGTCGCCAACGTAGGGGTCGCGCTGGCTTCTGGGGTCGGTGTCGGGCCTGGCGTCGCCGTCGCGGTAGGCCGAAGGGGTGTACCTGCGCCCAACGACCGGATACGAAGAGCCAGGAGAGTGCCATCGCCTGGCGCGGTCGCGCTGACCTGGACCTGATCCCCGACGCGCGGCTGGCCCTCCACCCGCGTTATGGATTGAATCTGCACAGGAAGCCCGTTGATCTCCCACAGCGACGGGCTTATGCTCTCTATGAAGCCAACAAAGGTGAGAGTCCGCGCGATGCGTCCTGCCTCCAGGACTTGTAGAACCTCCTGTCGTCGCCGCTCGTCCAGCTGTTCGCGCAGGGCATCGCGCGCTGCGGGGTTGAAAGAGAAGAAGACCTGCACCTGCTCCGTGGCCCGCTTGACGGGATAAAGCACGTCGCCGGGCAGCGCGCCGGCCGAGGCAGCGACGGATCCTGTGGCGAGAATGACGACCAGGACTAAGGCCGCGGCTGCTGTGGCCCAACCGGCGCCCCAACTGAAAAGATGGCGGAAAGAGTAACGTCGCTGGCGACGCTGCTCCTGAGCGCGGCGACGTTGTGTGACTGCGACCAGGAACTCGGCCCGTCCCCGCGCGGCTCCCTCCGCCGGGCGAGGAGAGGGCACCGAGCCTAACCTCTCTATCCCGGCGATGGTTGCCAATAGGGGCCGTAGAGCCTCAGTCTGGCCCGGATGGCGCGCGAGGCACGCCGCCAGGCTCTCCCCAGCCTTGAGAGCCTCCAGGCATTCCTCCAAAGCAGCTGCCCTGTGTGCCTGATTGCTCATTCCTCTTCAAGGATCTCCCGGAGAGAGGTTACCGCGCGGTACTGCAACGCCTTAATTGCACCTTCGCTCTTTCGCATCACCTTAGATACTTCGGCAATGTTCAGCCCCTCAAGAAAACGCAAAAC
The DNA here is from genome assembly GCA_020853075.1 of Anaerolineae bacterium. Taxonomy (GTDB): domain Bacteria; phylum Chloroflexota; class Anaerolineae; order JADYZS01; family JADYZS01; genus JADYZS01. The sequence continues at coordinate 7,209 of JADYZS010000020.1, forward strand.
GATAACTTGGGCTTGTTCTGCTGTCAGTCGTTTGATGGCCGCGCGCAATTGCTCCTGGCTCAAATGCTCTGCCACCGTCTCCATAGGATCGCCCTCATGGGCCGGCAAATCAGGCGTATCCTCCAAAGAGGTCTGCTGGGCACGGCCACGGCGCCGGTAATGGTCTATGATAATGTTGTGCGCGATGCGATACAGCCAACCTGAAAAAGAGGTTTGCCAGGCGCGCTGGTTCTGGATCGCCTCTAACATGCGCAAGAACACCTGGCCGGTGAGGTCTTCGGCCAGATGAGACTCGCCAATGCGGTGATATATGTAATTGTAGATGCGACCGGAATAGCGGTCGTACAGAAGGCCCAGTGCTGCCGAATCGTAGGCTTTCGCCCGCTCCAGCAGGACGGCCTCATCATTCACCGCGGCCACGAGCCCTCACTATTGATGACGTTGCCGGGAAGAAAAAATGACGTGCAAGCTTGGTTGGTACGTGAAGAAGGGAGTTGCCAGCAAAGAGCACTGTCTCTTGAAATGGTTGCTAAACCTGACCGCGTCCGGTCTTCTGCCACACCACATACATGCGTTGCACAGCCGTCAGGTTTGCGAGCACCGCCAATATCCAGAGGGCCAAACGTACCTGGCCGCTGACCAGACCAATGACTAGTATCGCCAGCCGTTCCAGGCGAGTCAGCAGCCCTTCTTTACATTCAATATCAAGGCCCTCTGCCCGCGCTTTTGCGTAACTTACCATCAGGGAACCGGCCAGGGCAGCGAAGATCAGGATCGTGTCCAGGTGCTTTTGCTGATTCATGTAGTGTACAAAGAGACCGAAGAAAAGGGCGATCTCGGCATAGCGATCCAACGTGGAATCAAGGAAGGCACCAAAACGGCTGGTGCGGCCGGTGGTGCGCGCCACCAGCCCATCCAGGCCATCAAACATGGTTGAGAATACGATCAGAACCCCGCCCAGACGCAACTGGCCGAGGGCTAACACAACGCCGACACCCGCCGTGAGAAAGAAACCCAGGAGGGTGAGCGCGTTCGCCGAAATGCCCCACGAAGCCAGGACAGCCGCCAGAGGCTGGAAGGCGCGGGTCGCCCAACGACGCACGGTATCATTGAAGGTCATGGCTGCGTCTCCGAAATCCTCCACAGAGGAGTTGTCATCACCCATTGCTCAGGAGCCTGGGCTATGCCGCGCTCTAGCACACGGGCGACCTGGGCCACCCCGGCCAGCACGTCCGCCTTGCGGTTGCTCGTCCGGGCCAGATCCACACGCTCTATGTGTACGCGATAGTGGCCACGCGGTTGCGCCAGCCGGTAAGTCAGGCAAACGCACAAGGGCGCTCCCGTGCTCAACGCGATCCGCACTGCCCCGTCGGGAAGGTGAGCCGGCGCGCCGAAGAAATCCACCACGACACCGCTTCCTGTCGGATCGCGATCCAGAGCCAGGCCGATGACGCCGCCTTCCTTAAGCCGCCGGATAAGACAGACGAGGGGGCCGTCCACGGGGATGTAACGATTGCCGAAGGTCTCGCGCAAACGGCGCAGATAAACGAACAACGGCTCCGGACGAACGTGCTCAGCCGGTGCCAGCACCGGATGACCTTGCACAGCAAAAGCCTGGCCCACCGTATCGGGGTTACCGAAGTGCGCGCTGCCGCCCACGAGTCCACGCCCAAGCGTTAGCGCATCTAGCGCGATATCCATTCCTTCTACCGCTACCCGCGCGCGCAGGAGGTCGGGGGACAACGTTGGGATACGAAAGAGGTCCAAATAGTTGCGGAGGAGATTGCGGTGCACGCCCCGCACCGCGTCCTCAATCCGATCCCCTGAGGCGGTTGAACCCAGCACGTGGCGCATGTTGTCGCGAATGTTCTCGCTTCCGCGCGCATCCAGGCGATACAGGAGATTCCCCAACCGGGAGGCCAGGGCCTCCGTTAGCGTCGGGGAGAGGTGCGGAGCCAGCGCGCCGCCCAGCCGGTACAGGTAGTACATGCGCCAGGAAGGATCCAGGCGGGACATTTTGCGCACCTCAGGGCAAACATATCTTACAATACAACGAACGATAGGTCAAAAAGAACATTAACCCTAAGGATTGCCAAAACCTTTAGGATTTCCGGGTGCATCCAAGTCCGTTTCTGGTCAACTTGACACGATGCACCATTGATGTTAAAGTTAGGTCACCACGCTGGCAGGATGCCCAGGCTATGGCGACCAAAATCCTCGCGGTTGACGACGACACAAACCTCCTCAAACTCCTGGGCCATATTCTGCGCACGGCGGGCTTTGACGTGACCGAGGCTACCAACGGCCAGCAAGCCCTCGCAGCAGTGGCCCGCGACGTACCCGACCTGGTGCTCATTGACGTGATGATGCCAGTGATGGACGGTTACGAAGTCTGTCGCCGCCTACGCAGCAACTCACGTACCAAGCACGTCCCTATCATTCTCCTCACTGCCAAAGTCCAGACAGAAGACAAGATCTCAGGCCTTGAGGCCGGAGCAGATGACTACGTCACCAAACCGGCAACGCCAAGCGAGTTGGTAGCCCGGATCAAGGCTCTGCTACGCCGTTCCACGTTTTCCACAGAAGCCACCAAGCCGCGGGGACGCGTCACCGCCTGGATTGGGGCAAAGGGTGGCATCGGCACAACCAGCCTGGCCGTCAACATCGCGGTCTTAGCGGCAAAGGCAGGCCATCGCGTCGTCCTGGCCGATTGGCAGCCGGTGCCTGCAGCGGCCACCTATCTCGGCTTGCACGGCGCAAAGGGCCTGGACGAGTTGCTAACGCAAGAAGGAGATCAACTGGATGGGCGTGCCATAGAGCGTATGTTGATCGCCCACAGCAGCGGCCTCTCGCTGCTGTCGGGTTCCACGTCGTTGAGCGGTGGCATCCGCACCGCGACGACCATGCAGGTTGACATCATGTTGGACGCCCTGGCGACCAACGCCCAGCACGTCATGCTTGACTTGGGCTCAGGTCTGGATAGCATAACACGCTACGTACTGGAACAAAGTGATCGTACGATGGTGGTCACAGAGCCGGACCGCGCGGGCATTGAGTGGGGACAAGTCCTGATGGAAGAGCTCAGCAAGATAAGGATCGCAGGCCCGCGCGTCGGTGTGGTATTAGTAAACCGTGCCGGCACTTCTCTATATTTGCCGCGCAAGGATATGGAAACACGCTTGCGCTCTCCTATTACGGCCCTCGTCACGCCGGCTGCCGAACCATTTTTTCAGGCCACCCGTGATGGTACACCCTTCATCCTCACCTACCCCACAAGCCCCATATCGGATGCCCTGCGAGCCATAGCCAAACCCTGGCTTGAGACGGCAACCGCTCCTGCTTCCTGATGCCGGAGCCTATGAGCCAAGACATTCACCATTTGCGCGAACTTCTCCTGGCAGCCCGGTACGCCATCGCCCTCACAGGGGCAGGTATCAGCACACCATCCGGCATCCCGGATTTCCGCAGTCCCGGCGCCGGCCTCTGGAATCGGGCAGATCCCTTCGCAACTGCCTCTATTTGGGCCTTTCGCGACTCGCCAGAGACATTCTACAACTGGCTACGTCCTCTGGCCCGTGCTGCCGCGCAGGCCCACCCCAACGCCGCCCACCTTGCCCTGGCCGATTTGGAACAACAGGGCTTGCTGCGCGCGGTCATCACGCAAAACGTAGATGGGCTCCACCAGGAGGCCGGCTCCCGTCGGGTCTTGGAAGTGCACGGCCATACCCGTACGGCGACCTGCCTGAATTGCCTGGACTCTGTACCGACTGAATCGTACTGGCCCCGTTTCTTAGCCGAAGGCGCGCTGCCGCGCTGTCGTCGCTGCCACGAGGTATTGAAGCCGGATGTCGTCCTGTTTGGCGAACCGTTGCCCTACGAAGTCATGGCGGCTGCACAGGCCGAAACGTTACTGTGCGACCTGATGCTGGTCGTGGGCTCGTCGCTGGATGTCATGCCCGTCAGCGACCTCCCCTTCCTAGCCCGCCGACGCGGCGCCCGCCTCGTTGTCATCAATTACACAGAGACGCCAGCCGACACCGTGGCCGACCTTGTCCTGAGAGCCAACGTGGCCGAAGTGCTGCCCCAGTTGGTCGCGGCGCGCGTGGTGTAGGTGGCGGTCACTTCGTAACTATCTCAGAAGGCCGCTGAATGTCTTCGGGTCAGCGAATTGGCTACGCCATAGCGGATTAGCAGATGTTCGCTGACACACGAGGGCCATCCGCTAATCCGTCGCTTGCACCTAGTCGGCGTCGTGTACCACGCTGTAACTCTACGGTGCAAGCCGACCCCGCGGGGCGGCGTCCACAGCCGCCTGCAGGCTACACCACAGGCATCCGCTGACTCTAGGCACCGATCCTCTCAGGGCTTAGAAAAGACCCTGCCTTCGGTTGCCGTGCGCGCCTCGCTTGCCTGGCGTCTTGCGCCGCCAGCCGTTCGCCTCGCTTGCACCTAGTCGGCGCCGTGTACGCCCAGCCGTACTCGGCGGTGGGAAGCCCGCACGAGTACGCAGGGCAAG
>JADYZS010000021.1 GCA_020853075.1 Anaerolineae bacterium
GAGAATATCACCAGTATTACTGTAAATCGCACAATTGCTAATGATGGGCGAAGCGGAACGAACATAGATGCCTCCTCCTGCACCAGCCGAGGAATACCGCCAGCCGCGCAACCCCGTGGCATTTCCCCCAGTTATCCGTAACCCTTCCACTGTCGGCGAAATATTGTTAGCGATCACCATCACCCGTCCCTGTCCCTCTGCGTCCAGCGCAGTTTGGTTTGCAGCCGGGTCTGACGTAGTCCAGTTGGCCGTAGTATAACCGCCCCGGACTATTACCGTCTTGCTGACGTAAACACTTTGAGTAATCACGTCGGGGCCGGGGTATCCCACTGGCTTTGGCCTGCCCCACACCCCCGTATACGTCCCCGCGGCCACGCGGATCTCGTCGCCTGCCGCGGCTACGTCCACTGCGTGCTGCACCGTGGCGCAGGGGGCCGCGCTGTTCGCGCAGTCGTTACCCGTGTCGTTCCCGGTCGCGGCGACGTAGCGCACCGTGCCCGCGGCGCGCGCCGCAGGGAGACCGGTCACCGAGAGGGATAACAATCCCAACAAGAGAAAGGCCAGGGCCAGAGCGCCCAACAAGGGGAGGAGGCGAGGCCAGGAGTACGCTTTCATCGTGGTCATCGGTGTGAGCCTCCCAGCAGGGTTTGCGTGAAATCGCACAAACACGCTGCCCTATCATAACACAGTTGATGGCAGAAGTCAATAGAAAAACAACGAAAGGTGGCAGTATGTGAACATTTGTTATTCTGAAACCGCCATCCCGCGGGAGCCGTAGGGGCGGCCCTGTGTGGCCGCCCAGGGCGATCCCCGCGGAGCGGGGCGATGCGGCACGCAAGATCGCCCCTACGACGCACGGTGGCGGTATCCTGCGTTGCCCCTCCCGCCGATTGGTGCTATAATCCCGCCACGCCCATGAGCGATACCAACCTCGCCTCTCTCCATGCCGAGATAGCCGCCTGCCGGAAATGCAACGAAGCCGGATTCTTTGCCGAGCACACCACCGTCTTCGCCGGGCCGGCGAGCGCGCGCCTCATGGTCGTCGGTCAGGCTCCGGCCAGCAGCAAATCCACACCGAAGCGGCGGCCTTTCTCTGGAAGCGGCGGGCGACGGCTCTTTCGTTGGCTGCGGGAAGCAGGCTGGGAAGAAGAGGAGTTCCGGGCCCTGGCCTACTTCACCGCCATCACCAAATGCTATCCTGGCCCCGGCCTCAACGGTAAGGGCGACCGCGCCCCCACGCGCCGGGAACAGACTTTGTGCCGACCCTTTCTTGACCGCGAATTGGCCCTCATCCGCCCAGCGGTCATCGTACCCATCGGTCGCATCGCCATTGAAGTTTTCTTGGGGCGCGTTGGCCCGTTGGAGGAGGTCATCGGCCGGGAATTTACCGGCGCAGAGGATTCACCTGTGCCGGGTGTGCGGTTGGTGCCGCTGCCTCATCCATCCGGCGCGAGCCTCTGGCTCAACCGGGCTGAGAACCAGGCGCACGTTCAACGCGCGGTCGGCATCCTGGCGGGGGTGCGTATGGAACTATTTAGGAATTAAGGCACGCTGTTATCAATGGCCCCCACCCCAACCCTCCCCCATTTCATGGGAGAGGGCGTGAGTTTAGATACCATCCCCTGTGAAACGGGGGAGGCGAGGAGGGGGCGGGGCCGGGAAAGGGTCTCTCATGAAAGTCACCGTGAAGCAGGGCGGCATCCAGTTTGAGGAAGCGCCTCTCGTCGTCGTCAACCTCTTTGAAGGCGTGACGGAGCCCGGCGGAGCCACGGGTGCGGTGGACCGTGCCCTCGGCGGGGCGATCCGCGAGATTATCACGGCGGGCGACTTCAAGGGCAAGGGCGGCGAGACGGCGCTCCTCTACACGCGTGGCAACTTTCCGGCCAAGCGTGTCCTCGTCGTCGGCCTGGGCAAGGCTGAGAAATTTGATCTGGAAGCCGTGCGCAAGGCATCGGCCACAGCCGCCCGCAAAGCCCACGACCTGGGCCTGGCGCGCCTGGCGACCATCGTCCACGGCGGCGGCATCGGCAGCATGGCGGTTGTGGACGCGGCGCAGGCCGTGGTGGAGGGGACGATCTTGGGCCTCTACCGCTACCGTGAGCTGAAGAGCGACGACGAGAACGGCGGCAAACCGCTGGAGGAATTGACGCTGGTGGAGTTTGACGAAAAGAAACTGGCCGACGTGCGGGAGGGTGTCCGCGTTGGTCAGATCGTGGCCGAAGCCGCTTGCCTGGCCCGTGATCTGAGCAATCGTCCCGGCAATCTCGCCACGCCCACCCACCTGGCCGAAACCGCACAACGCCTGGCGCAAGAATTAGGCCTGCGTTGCCAGGTGTTGGAACGGGCCGAGTTTGAGGCATTGGACATGGGCGCGCTGGCAGGTGTGGCCCGAGGCACTGAGGAGCCGCCCAAGTTTATTATTTTGGAGTACAACGCCGACAAGCCCGATCTTCCCGCCATCGTCCTCGCCGGCAAAGGCATCACGTTTGATTCCGGGGGCATCAGTCTGAAGCCTTCAGAGAAGATGGACGAGATGAAGCACGATATGTCGGGCGCGGCAGCGGTGCTGGGCACAATGCAGGCTGTGGCAAGGCTCGCACTCCCCCTCCACGTGGTCGCGCTCATCCCCGCTACTGAGAACCTGCCGAGCGGGCGCGCCATCAAACCGGGCGACGTCCTCAAGGCCCTCTCCGGTAAGACCATTGAGATCATCAGCACAGATGCCGAAGGACGGCTCGTGCTGGCCGACGCGCTGGCCTATGCCAAACGGTTCAATCCCGCGGCGGTGATTGACGTGGCGACCCTCACGGGTGCCTGCGTGGTAGCGCTGGGGCACGTTGCTACCGGCCTCATGGGTACGAGCGAGAAACTCAATAATCGCATCAAGACGGCGGCCCAGGCGACGGGCGAGCGAGTGTGGGAACTTCCCTTGTGGGATGAATACGATGAACTGATCAAGAGCGAGGTGGCCGACGTGAAGAACAGTGGGGGACGCTACGGCGGGGCTATCACCGGGGCCATGTTTCTCAAGAAGTTCGCCAGCGACTACCCCTGGGCACACCTGGATATTGCCGGTACCGCCGACACCGACAAGGCTGGTTCCTACACGGCCAAAGGCGCGACCGGCGTCGGTGTGCGCCTCCTCACGCAGTTGCTCCGCACCTGGCCGCAGGAGACGGCGTCACGAGGATAGGGCTTCACAGAGGTAGGTATTTCTATAAACGGCCCACCGGAAAAGAGGACTCCCCCCTCACCCTAGCCCTCTCCCCAAGGGGAGGGGGAATAAACTCCCCTCTCCCGCGAGCGGGAGAGGGGCAAGTCCCGTGGGTGTCCCCTCCGCCGGGGATGACATACTCGCCGTACGGGACGGGAGGAGGGCCTGACTATCGCACGCTATCCCGCCTCTCTTGCGTTCTGGCGGGTCGTTTGAGCCGCATCGTGCGCGTGTAGAGAGGCAGCAGGAATGGCGTCACCGCCTGGCTCAGCGCGACGCGCGCGCTCCAAAGGGTCGTCTTCGCCCGCGCCACGGGCCGGGCCACCAGATCGCGTATCGGCCAATTCGTCAC
>JADYZS010000022.1 GCA_020853075.1 Anaerolineae bacterium
GGGCACGGAGTTTAATATGTTTTTCTCTGTGTTCTCCGTGTCTCCGTGGTTAAAGTTTTAATAGTCTCCAAACTGCGTGAGAAGGAAGATCCCTGCCAGGCTACCCAGCACCACACCAATGACCAGACCGGCGCGCACACCGTTCGCGCCCCACAGCCCACCCACCAGCGCGCCGATGAGGGCGCCCGCGAGCGCGCCCGCGCCACCCCAGAGGAGCACAGGCAGGAGGAAGGCAGAGAGGAGCATCGCCAGGAGCGCGCCCAACCCCGCGCCGAGGAGCGCGCCCACGACGAGGCCACTGAGGAGACCGATGACGTTGCCGGTCACGTAGCCGACGATGGCCCCGGCGACGCAGCCGATGACCGCGCCCGCTATCGCGCCGACGCGGCGCATCCGTAGCGTTGTCTGTTCTGATACCATCTGGCAGCCGCCCTCTGGCCGCGAACCTGATCTGGCGGCCAGGGTCATTATACTGCAAAAGGCGCAGGGCGTCTATTGTGCGCTTTTTCTCAGCGACTCTTGCGCCTGTTGCTAGAGGGATGTCCTGTCTATACTCCTGGGGTCGTCAAACTTCTGACCGTTACCCATGGCACCGGCCAGCGCTAGGTCTCTAAAGGGGCCTGAGGGGTCCCACAGCGCCTTGCTCGTGTCTATCTCAAAGACGGCGACGTGAGTTTCCCTAAAAGGCAACTTCTGAAGTCGCCCATCCGGGTCCACCAGAAAGCTCGTGTTGTCCTGATCCGGTCGGCAGTGGTTAGAGACGCTGATCCACAGGTGATTGAGCCTGGCATGGGCGATCCAGAGGGCTCTTTCCGCATCGTCAAGACAGTTCTTATCGGTCCTCAGCGAGAAGTCCCTCTCCTGGCTGTGGATGGAATCCAGGATAACCTGGACTCCTCTCCGCTTGTAATCCCTGAAGAGTTCGGGAAACCACTTCTCATAACAGATAATGATCCCGCACGTCACATTGCGGACCTTGAAAACTACCGGGTGGTTACCGGGCGTGTAAAATGGGGTCTCCCCTAGAGTGCAGAAGCGTTTATCGTACCGATCAGCGATTTCACCCTGGGAGTTGATGACGTACACGCAGTTGTGGGGCAGCCTATTGACCGACAATCTATGGGCACTGGGCAGAGCCACCCATATCTCATGCTCCTTGCTCAAGGCCATTATAGCAGCGGTTTCCTCTTTGATGGCATCCCAGTCAAACCCCTGCCACGCATACCCCTTATAGCCAGGATAGCCAGTCAAAGCACATTCGGGAAAGTGAGCGATGTCGGCTCCTGCCTGTTTTACCTGCCACATCTGCTCCCGTATCTGCGCACCGTTAGCGCGCACGTCGTTGCTTACCGCGAACTGGCAGATGCCAACTCTCAACGTGTCTTCCCTCGGCATGATAGTAACATTACCTCCCACCGGATGTCCATCGCCTGCAGGGGCAGGTTTGCCAGGCCAGAGAAACCTGCCCCTACGCTGCAACCTACGCCTGCGCTGCCGCCCCCGGCAATGGATACAACTCCTCTAGTTTCTTTAGGGTCTCAGGCGGAATCTGTGCATCCAGCGCCTTGAGGTTGTCCTCCAACTGCGCCACCGTGCGCACGCCCAGGATGACGCTGGTGACGGCGGGATGGCGCGTGGCCCAGGCGATGGCGAGCCGCGACGCGGTGGTTCCCATCTCCGCCGCGATCTTCGCCAGTTCCTTCCCTTTGCGCTTGTTCTCCTCCGTCCAGTAGAGGTGCATCATCACCGCGTTCTGCTCCGGGTCGGCGGCGCGGCTATCAGAAGGCGGCGGCGCGCCCGGCTCGTATTTGCCGGTCAGGAGGCCGTGGGCCAGCGGCGAGAAGATGACGTTGCCGATGCCCTCCGCCTGTGACACAGGGAACGCTTCCAATTCGGGGTAGCGGTACAGCAGGTTGTAGCGCGGCTGGTTGACGGCGAGGGGGCGCGCGCCGATCTGTTGCGCGACCCACTGCGCCTTGACCATCAGCCAGGCGGGCCACTCCGAGACGCCCCAATAGAGGATCTTCCCCTCGCGCGCCAGGTCCTCCATCGCCCGGATCGTCTCTTCCAGCGGCGTGGCCGGGTCGGGCCGGTGGCACATCAGGAGGTCCACGTAATCCATTTGCAGGCGGCGGAGGGAGGCGTGGCACTGCTCCTTGACGTGCTTAGCCGAGAGGCCGCGGTCGTTGGGGCCTTCGCCCATGGGCGCAAACACTTTGGTCAGGATGAAGAGCGAGGCGCGCGGCAGACCGGTCACAGCACGCCCCAACGACTCTTCGGCTTTGCCGCGGTTGTAGGCGTTGGCCGTGTCAAAGTAGTTGATCCCGTTTTCGTAGGCCAGGCGCACGATGGCCCGCGACGTCTCTTCATCGGTCTTGAAGCCGATGGTCAGGTAGGATCCGAGGCCCAGGACGCTCAAACGCGCGCCCCATTTGCCCAGTTGACGATATTGCATGACATCCTCCTCAGTTCAATGATTTAGTATGTAAATTGTGCCGGCGGACCGCAGACCGCCCTCACGCCTCCGCGTGGCGCTCCAGGAACTGCGTCGTGACCACGAGAAAGAGGTCCGTGTATTGGCCGGGAAGGCTGTGGCCGCAGTTGGGCAGGATGCAGAGTTCCGCGTTGAGCATCGCCTGGTACATGGTGACCGGGATGTACACCGGGAACAAAGTATCGCGGTCGCCGTGCAGCACCAGAACGGGCCGGGTGATGGCACGCAGGTCTTCCGGTGTAAATGGGAGTTCAGGCGGGTCCATCGTAAAGCCGCGGAACGCATCCAGCAGTTCTTTGTAGTAAGGCCCGTGCATCTGCCGGTCGGCCTCGGTGGGATGGTGGGACTCGCTCTCGTCGGCGTGCTTCCGCATGAGGGGCTTGGCGTGGTCGTCAAAGGTGTGGGTGGCGCAGGCCAGAGTCAATGTCCGGATTCGCTCCTGGTGCCGGGTGCCGATGTAAAGGAGGCTCATCCCGCCGGAACTGGAGCCGATGAAGTGGGCGCGCGGGATGCTAAGGTAGTCAAGCAGGCCAACGAGATCCTCGGCAAAGTAGGAGTGATGGATCGTCTCCCGCGTGCCCGTGCTGCGGCCATGCGCGCGCAGGTCGGGCACGATCAGGCGGTAGCGCGGCATCAGGGCCGGGATAATCTTTTCCCACACTTTGCCCGACCCCATGAAGCCATGAATCAAGACCAGCGGGATGCCGCTGCCATGTTCTTCGTAGTACATCTGGATTCCGTTCACTGGCGCATGGGGCATCTCACGCTCTCCTTTTCACGCGTCCGCGTGGCGTGCAAGAAACTGGCTGATGATCGTGAGGAAAAGTCCTGAAGGGTCCCCGGGGACACCGTGGCCCGCTACTGGCACGATGCAGAGTTCGGCGTTAGGCATCGCCTGGTACATGGTGACGGGTATGTACACCGGGAAGAAGACGTCCCGGTCGCCATGCAGGATTAGGACGGGCACGGTGATCTGGCGGAGATCATCCGGCGTGAAAGGGAGTTCGGGCGGGCCCAGAGTGAAGCCCCGGAAGGCGTCGGTCAGTTCTTGAAAATAGGGGCCGCGCTGTTGCTGGTTCTCCGGGTCAGCCCTGGCCGCAGCCTCGCGCGCGTCGGCGCGCTCTCGCATCACGGGTTTGGCGTGGTCGTCAAAGGTGTAAGTCGCGCTCACAAGGGTCAAGGTGCGCGCCCTGGCCTGGTGCCTGGTGCCGACGAAAAGGAGAGACATCCCGCCGCTGCTGTAGCCGACGAAATGCGCCCGCTCTATGCCGAGGTGATCCAGGA
>JADYZS010000023.1 GCA_020853075.1 Anaerolineae bacterium
GTATCCGGTTTTTCCCTTCCTAGCCATCCGCTTCACGATAGCGTTCCTCGCGCTTCTGCCCTTGGTCCGCAACCGGCGATTCGCGTGGGGATTGACGGCGTGGGGGCCTGTACGCCGTCGCCGCCTTGACCTGGCTGCCGGAGTCCTCGTCGGCCTTTTTCTCTTCACGGCCTACGCGACGCAGACTTTTGGCCTTCTCCTCTCCACGCCGACCAAGACCGCTTTCATTACCGGCCTCTCTATCGTGATGGTTCCCCTGGGTGCGGCTCTCTTTTTGCACAGGCCACCGAGCCGTTGGGCATTAGCCGGTGTGGCCGTTGCCACCGTGGGGCTCGCCCTTTTGACTTTGAATGAACAACTACGTATCGGCGCGGGCGATCTCCTCGTTCTCATGACCGCCTTCAGCCTCGCCGGACACATCATCGCGGTAGGACGCTTCGCGCCGGATGGTGATCCCCTCTTGCTAACCCTGGCCCAACTGGCAACCGTCGCGGTGGCGAGCGGCGTGGGCGCGCTGCTAACGGGCGGCTGGCACGCGGGGCTCCTCTCGCTTCCTGTGTTAGCCGCTATCGTCTTCACTGGCGTCTTCGCGACGGCCTTTGCTTTTGCCGCGCAGACCAGCGCGCAGCGCTTCACCACGCCCACACACACGGCGGTGATCTTTGCCGGTGAGCCGGTCTTTGCGGCTATCTTCAGTTACTTGTTCGCAGGGGAGATGCTAGGGGGGCGTGCGTTGTTGGGTTGCGCGCTGATCCTGGCGGGCGTGTTGGCCGCCGAACTGGGCGACCTCGCCTGGGCTGGCCTGCGGCGGCGGCCAGCAAGCCGTCTATCTGTGGCGGCGACAGACCTGGAATCACCTGGGGGCGAGACAGAAGCGCAAGGTCTTCTCCCAGGAAATGAACTTCTCCTCAGGCAGTAACGTAGCCAGCAATCTCTCTACGCTGCGCGGATACTCCGCCTGAAAAACGACAAACCCATTGGGCAGCCGGCGTTGGAGCCAGGTGGCTAGTTCGTAGTAGAGCCGGTACCTCTCTCGCGTATTTTCTTGCCGCGCCCGTCATTCTTTCTCCTGGCTTACTTCTGGCGGGTCAATCGTGTAAGCAACTTCAACAACGTGCTTCCATCTAGCGGAATCGTGGCGAGGAATTTCTCGTACGCGGTCAGCATTGGGGGCCTCCCTAAGAAGCTGTCTGAGAAGTACGGGAACAGGCCGCCATCGGATAAAATCCGACGGCTGGTATGCGCAAGAAACCCGCTTTGCGGGTTTTCTAAGCCATTTGCCGTCGGTTTCCCCTGTGCCGGGCTGCGCCCGGCAAGGCGCGCACGGCAACCGATGGCCGGGACTTTTCAGACAGTTTCCAAGATATCCCAGCCGGTGGCAGCGTCTAATCCGGCCCAGGCTATCATCTGTTGGATGATCTCGCGGGGGGTTGCGACGGCTCCCCAGGCACGCGACTCAGCGATCATAATGCCAAACGTCTCCTCATTTCCACAGCAGTCACACCCTAGCGGGCCAGCCAGCCGCCGTCCACGGCGACGATGCTGCCGTGCATGTAGTTTGAGGCTGCCGAGGCGAGGAAGACCACGGCCCCCTTTAGATCGTCGGGTTTCCCCCAATGCCCGGCGGGGATGCGGGCCAAGATAGCCGGGTTCCTCTGCGGGTCGTTGCGCAAGGGGGCAGTGTTGTCCGTTTCCATGTAGCCCGGGGCGATGGCATTGACGTTGATGCCCAGGCTGGCCCACTCTGTCGCCATCGCACGGGTGAGTCCCGCCACGCCGCTCTTGGCTGCCGTGTACGGAGGTATCAGGATACCCCCCTGGAACGAGAGCATGGACGCGATGTGGATGATCTTGCCGCCACCCTGGCGAGCCATCACGCGCGCCGCCGCCTGCGAAAGAAAGAACACCGCCTTCAGATTGACCTGGATAACGTCGTCCCAGTCTTGCTCGCGATATTCCAGGGCGGGAGCGCGGCGGATAATCCCGGCGTTGTTCACCAGGATATCCAGCCTTCCCATCTCGCGCTCCGTTTGCTCTACCACTTCTGCCAATTGGCCGACGGTGGCCGTGCGCAAATCGCAGCGTATCGGTAGGAAACGCTTCCCCAGGGCTTCCACCTGGTGTTGCGTTTCCTCGTAGCGCATAAGATAAAGGCCGGCGACGTCCGCGCCGGCCTCTGCCAACCCTAAGGCCAATGCCTGCCCCAGACCGCGCCCGACGCCAGTGACCAGGGCGACTTTGCCATCCAGACGAAAGAGGTCAAGGACGGCCATCGTTAGTCGTTCTCATCAGCACCCTGGGGATAGCCATAGAGAAACCAATAACGGTCGAGCGGATAGGCGTCGGCTGCCTCCCCAGGCCAGATGAACCGGCCCTTCTGCCATAATCTGCGCAGACGGTCATCCAGGACGGTCAAGCGCGATCTCTCCCTTTGTGTATCCGCGTCGGGTCCCAACTCCTCCAGCAACAGCGCGATGCGGGCCCGTATGCGCGCCTCCGTCGGATAGTCTTCCTGACAGCGGTTCGGTTGCTTTAGACAGTCGCCCAGGAACCACGTCCACGAGTCAAGGTGGCTGCGCAACTCTTGACGCATCAGTTCTGCATAGGGGCTTTCGTAGCGGCGCTTCATGGTCGCCCACGTCTCGCCGATGCTGTTGAGTTCGGCTTGCTGCGCGGGTGACAAAGCGACCTGGCGCCGGCGGAGCCGCCGGTAATGTTCAAGAAACGCGCCGAGGGTCATCTTGGGTTGCAGATCGCCCAAGGGCGTGCGTACAACGATCTGGCGGAAGAGCTGGTTAGCCAGGAGATACGACTCCATCTCACCCGCCATCGTCCGGCAAATTGCCAGTTCAACGGCAAGGTCCATCGCCACTTCCTCACTAACCCTGGCTTGCCTTGGGAGGATTAAAGGAAACCGCGGCCAAGGCGATGAGACAAGCGAGCGAGATCACTAGGGCAATGATGGCGATGATGATCGCCAGAGACGCGGCTGTCTGGGCCTGACGCGCAATCGTCAGGGCGAGGGCGGAGTCGCCCTGGGCTGTGGGCGACGCGCTGGCCAGACCGGGGAGCAATAGCACGATGAGAAGCCATTGCAACACAATGATACCTGAGAGGAGGGCGAAAACCTTGCGCGAACGCATTCTTCCTGTCTCCTTTCCTCAATCGTGAGTGGATGGTGATGGCTGCATGAGTTCGGCAGTATCAAGCCAGATAGTAACCGGCCCGTGATTGTGGATGCGCACAAGCATAACGGCCTGAAACTGTCCAGTTGTGACCGGGACACCCAGGTTGCGCAGATGACCGGCGAAGGCCTCCACCAATGGCGCGGCCTGTTCTGGCCGCGCCGCATCAATAAAACTGGGCCGTCGCCCTTTGCGGGTATCACCATATAAGGTGAATTGCGAGACGACCAACGCGCTGCCGCCCACGTCCAACAGGGAGCGGTTCAACTTGCCCGCATCGTCATCAAAGATGCGCAGGTTGGCGACTTTCTCGGCCAGAAAGCGCGCCTCGCGCTCGCCGTCGGCGTGGGTTACTCCGAGCAGGAGGGCCAGGCCGTGACCGATACTCCCCAACGATCTCCCGTCAACGGAGACCTCTGCTTCTGTGACGCGCTGTACCAGGGCCCGCATCTCTTTCTTTCACTGACGAGGATGGACTCGCACCGCGAGCCGTGATTATCGCGGGTATCACGGTGCACGGGTCGGTGCTGCGATTGTACCGGACGGCAAGGGCCCATCAAAGCCGGGCGGCATCGGTGGTAGCAGGTCGTTGGCCGTGGGCGAGGCCGGGACCGTCACCGTGGGCGTCGGCGTCGGTGGTTGGCTACAGGCAACCAACCCCAGCAACAGGGCCAGAATGACGCCCCCGCGTTTGAGACGGTCTATCCGCCCGGAAAAGTTGATCTGCCCGCGCATGGGTGCGCCTACCTGCCGCTGGCAAGATCACGCAAAGCCTGGAGTTCGGTTAGAATGACGCGACCCCGGCGTGTCGTTACCCAGCCCATGCGTCGGAACCGGCTTAGTACACGAATGGCCGTCTCTACCGTTGTGCCTGTCATGTCCGCAATATCCTGGCGCGTCAGCGGCATCTCAATCACCATGCCGTCTTCACCGTGGCGGCCATTGGCCGCGGCCAGCTTCAGGAGAAGGCGGGCAATGCGCTGTTCTACCCTCTCCACCGCCAGGCTGCGCACCAGGTCCATGGCGCTGCGGAGGCGACGCGTGAGTTCCGCGATGACGGCAAGAGAGGTCACCGGATAACGCTGCAACATCTCCAGATAATCGTGACGCGAGATATAAACAAGGGCGGTTGGCTCCATCGTTTGCGCGGTGGAACTGTACGGTGTGCCATCAAAAACGGCCATCTCGCCAAACATCCGTCCTGGGCCGAGCACCTCAACCACAATATCGCGCCCCTCTTCCGAGTGGCGCATGAGTTTTATCTGGCCTACCCAGACAATGAATATGGCCTCAGGAGGGTCGCCTTCAAAGAAGATGTAAGCATCTTTGGGATAGCAGCGTTCGTTAAGAAGGTTGGCAACCGATTCCCAGTCGTGTTCGGTGAGTCCGACGAAAAGAGGCGCCGTCTTCACCACTTGCACTTTGTCCATACACTACATTCCCCGACTCTCCGCGCGACTGCTACCGTCCATCCCTGCACTCATTATACCATCAGGTGAGAAATTGCGAAATATCGCGCATCTCCCGCGCACGCAAAGACAGCGCCGGACTATCCCGTCCGGCGCTGTCAAACTGGGGAGAGCAGGTAGGGATTCGCTCAGACCCCGTTGACTTCGTAGGCCGTCCCGTTCAGGACGATGATCACTTGTTGCCCCAGGGCAAAGTAGCGGCGAAGGGCCGGGTTTTTGCTCAAGAGGTCAAAATAGGCGCGGGATGCAAACTCTATCTTCACCGTCTTCATCTTAGCAGAGTCATAGGCTGTGTCAATCCAGGTTCCGTCCTTCCAGACAAAGGCTTTATCCAGCACCTGCCGCACGATGATTCCAGACTCCACCTTCGGCTCACCCCCTGCGCTCCCTCTACCGCTGCCTCCGCTGCCCTCTGCGGGAGCCGGCATCGGCGCGGAGCCGTAGGCACTATCGGCCTGGCGCAAGGCTTCCTGCACGACGCTTTTCTCTACCGCTGCCGCGCCATAAGCCGGAGCCTCCTGGCCGGTAGCGGCGTGGACTTCGCGCTCCACCAGGTCATTGCGACCTTCGCCGGTCAGTGCCAGGTCCGGTTCTTTCGCCAGGTACGAGGTGTAGGGCGTGATGATGCCGTAGCGCACGCTCAGATCAACCACCTCTTGCACCAACTCCCGATCCGACCCTTTCAGACGTATTTGCGTCAGGAGATGGCCGATCTTGCGGGTGGCCCACAGGCGGGCGATGAAGGCTTCCCCGCCGCTCGTGGCGAATCGCTGGTCGCGATAGGTGAAAGCCTGCTCCTTGCCGTTGACCTCTCCGGTCAGGCGGATGTCAACCGTGCCCCCACGCCGGTAACGTCCGGCGAGCACCAGTTGGCCTCCGGCGAAGAGATCAGGTAGGGGATAGGGGTAAGTATCCTCCACCACAACGTCACCAAAGTCCAGTCTGATGTCGGCCAGGACGGGCGTGCTCACCTTCGCATAGAAGCCCGACACGATCTCATCCAACGGCTGGTTAGGGCGCACGTAGGCGCTCGTGCCGCGATGCTTCTGGCTTATCGTATCCAGAAGCGTCGTGTTGACGTCATCGCCCACACCGAAGGCGAAGAGGCGCACCCTCTTGGTTGCCTGTCGGCTGACGTTGGCGATGATCTGGTCTATGTCGGTGATGCCCTGGGTCGGCAGGCCATCGGTCAAGAAGATGAGCAAGGCAGGGCGACCAGAGTCCGACGAGCCGTCCAGCAAAGCCAACGCTTCCAGGAGCGCCCGGTTGATGTCGGTGCTGCCGCCAGCCTTGAGCAAGTCCACGAATTCTTTGGCCCGGGCCCGTTCTTCGGCGGGGCGGAGCCCGGAGGCGTATTGGCGGATGCCAGTGCTGAAGGCGATCACATTGAAGCGATCATTCGGGCCCAGTTGGTCCAGAACGTAGGCTAACGCGCTCTTCGCCTGGTCAATCTTGATGCCCTTCATGCTCCCTGAGATATCAAGTACCACCACGACGTCTTTTGCGACGGCTTCTTCTTCCTCTACTTCAACCTGGGGCGCGACCAGGAGAAGGAAAAAGCCATCGTCGCCGCCCGGCTTGTAACTGAGGAGGTTCAGCCCTATCTCTTCGGCGGCAACGCTGTAGAAGAGTTCGTAATCCACCTCCGGGCGCACGTCCGTTACTTCGTATCCGATCCTGGCCTCCCGCTCGCCGACCCGCTCTACGTCTATGGCATGGGTGGGGGAGTAGATGGCCTTGAGGGGCTGGCGCGACTTGATGACCACGTTGATGGCGACCTGCTCAATGGGCAGGTCCGCCAGGTTCGGCACGCGCAGAGGGAAACGGTAGCGGGCCAGGCCATTATCCATTACCAGCACCTGGCGATAGGTGAGTTCTATGCGGCGCTGGCCGTTGGGCGGCACGGGGAAAATGCGAGCCTGGATCAGATCGCGCCCGACAAACTCCAGAAGGGCAGGGTCCCGTTGCTGGCGGACGATGTTTTCGTAGATGCTCCGGGCCTCGTCCTTGTTGAGCAACTTGCCTTCAATGCGTTGTCCGTCGGCCCAGAGGGCAAAGTCGGATACACTCGCGCCTTCGGGGAGCGCGAACAGGTAGGTTCCTTCCGCCACGACAGAGCCGGGGTTGAAGAAGAGTTGCTCTATGCGTGTCGTAGCAACTTGATCCTCAATGGTAGCCTGCACCTGATAGGACTTGAGGAGCAGCTGACCGTCCACGGGCCGTGGACGCCCTTCCGGTGGGCGCGGCCACGGAGTAGGCGGCGGTTCCGGGGGAAAGAATTGTGCCCTACTCAGGGCGAAAGCCGGGTTAGCCGATGTCAGGAACACGGCGATCAGCGCGAGGGCGAGAAAAACGCGTCGCATAAGGGATCTCCTCCTGGCGAAACTGAGAATAATCGCAGCCTTTCGCTGTTTCTCAGACGCCGCGACGCGGGGAAAGGTTCCGTTAGTAGGAAATAAGCTTGACCACATGGATTCCCTGGGCAGGTATCCGCTCTACCTCGCGGTCTTCCCGGCCCAGGACGGCAAGAATGCCCACCTCTTGCCCCAAAGTCAAACCGAGCGAAGACAAGGTTAGGGCGATCTCCACCACGCCATCGCTCACAGCCGTAGCCTGCGGCCCGATGGGCTGCCATCCTTCGTTACCGTCGGCGCGATACAGCAAGGCAGTACCTGCGCCGGCCGAAAGCGATAACTCCCATCCCAGGTTGGCCTCTTCCTTTTGGCTAGTCGCAAAACGGACCTGATGGTTGGCAGGCTGTCCACCGGAGGCGGTCAGATAAATGCGCAAAGTTGTGCCCGGCTGTGGCCTCACCTTAGCCATATCCAGGCGTAGATAGATTTCTTCGGCGTTGTAGCCGGCGCGGAGCGCCCGCAGGCCGGTCTCAGCCTGTTGCATGGTGCCGATAGAGGCCGATGCGAAGACCACGCCGGCCCTATCCCACTCGCGCGGCGGGTAAGGAGCAGCCGTGAGCCGGGGACGGACGTAGCCGGTAGCAGGCCTCCCCGGCATAGCCTCCTCAGCCGTGTAGATGGAGTGGCTCAGCCATTCCGGCACAGGCTCGCCGCGCGCGGGATAGGTGTAAGCCAGGTTAGCCCGGAAGGTCTCATCAAACATCACGTCCTGATCTGATCTGATGAGTTTGGAGTACCACCAGAACCAGTCGCTTCCCTCGGCCACGTAGAGGGTACGCCAGTCCGCTTCGCGCTGCGCGGAGTCGGCGTTGGGATGTGCGGTCTGCCAGGCTACGAGGTCGGCACGCACCCTCACCAGTGCCTCCCAGGCACGGGTATGCGCCGGGTCGCCGATCCAGGTCGTCAGGTCGCCCCCGATCCAGGAGCCGGTCGCCAGCCCGGCCAGCGTGCGTCGCGGCGGGTTTGCTTCCAGAAACTCGCTTACCGTGACCGTTTGTAGTTCGGTCTCGCGCCGTTCAAACATGCCGTAGAGGACGTGCAGGAAAACGTCGCCGTTACGCTCGTAATGCTCCCAGGCGTTCTCGCCATCCAGGATGATGGAGACCAGGTAGGGACGATCCGGGTCGGCCAACCGCTCGCGGATCGTCAAGAGGCGATGGATGAGGTTCTCGGCGGCCTGCGTACCGGGGAATTGGGTGTAGAGGAAGCCGATGCGATCCGACAGTTCATGATCACGAAAGATCAAAGAAGGGCCAATCTGACCACCTACGAGGAGACGGTAGGGAGTGTATAAATCTCCGGGCCTGGTGATGAAGGCGCTCTCATCCCGTTCAAAGGGGCGGTTGAGGCTGCGTCCCAGGATCGCTTCGTCTGATGCTA
>JADYZS010000024.1 GCA_020853075.1 Anaerolineae bacterium
AAGCGCCTTGCCAAGCTATTCCAGCAGACGACGGGCGCTAACCTCGTGGTGGAACCGCAAGACTGGCCCATTGAGTCCAGGTTAATCGCGGCTATTGCCGCTGGTACACAGCCCGAAATCGTCTGCAGCATGGGGACGTGCTGTGTTCCACTCTACATGCAGGGAGCGCTGATGTCGTTGGGGTACTCTGTGTACAAGGCCATGAAGACTACACCCAACGAGGTCTTTTTTACAGACGCGGTCCAGTCCTACTCCTGGCAGGACGAGATCTATGGCGTGCCGGTTGAGGCGGGTGGCGTTGGGAATATGGTCGGCGTCCCTGTGGACGAGGTGAGGAGGCTGGGCCTGGAAGAAAAATATCCTCCCACCGACGGCCGGATCTGGTTCAGGGACTACCCGGAGCTGTTTGAGTTGGCCGGGGCCTTGCAAATAGTGGAGAATGGTGAGGTCATACGTTGGGGCCTGACCAGCATGGGCTCCGAACCGTTATCCTACCTCGGCATCCTCCGCTCACTCCTGGCCGAGAGGGGCACCGACTGGTGGGATCCCGCCAACGCCCGCTTCAACGTGGATACGGAGGAGGGCGTCCAGGCGATGAGGTGGCTCGTGGAGGCCCCTGTCAAGTTGGGCATTGAGACTGCGTTGGATGATGCGTCGTGGGTTCTCGCACTGTTGGGAACAGCCGCGCTCGCCCACGTCTATAGTCCAGAACTCTTGTGGTCCATCTGGGACAGCCTCGGCTTCAACTACGAACTGACAGGTGTGCCGATGTGCGTGCCTAATAAGCTGCCATTATCCTGTTCCGAGGCGGGTTGGGGCTTCGTTGCACCACGGGATAGCATGAATCCGGACGTCGCAATAGAATTCCTGAAGATGATGCTCACCGAGGAAGGACAGGCTGAGTATAACAAGGTGTATGGCGGCTATCCCTATATAGCCTGGAAGGGTCTGGTGGACAAGTTCGCGCACTGGGCGAACCCTGACCCGAACAGCAAGGCTGTGCGGTTCGCCAAGGTATATCAGCGGGAAATTCGGCCCCTCGCCCGTTACTATGGCGAAGCGCTCGGATATTACGATAAAGCAGAAATGATCATTGCACAGGTCTGCCGCGAGGTGCGGCAACAGAAAATGACCGCGGGGGAAGCCTGCCGGGTAGCCCAACAGCGCCTGGAAGCGCAGTACAAGGAGTGGAAGGAGGATATGCAGGGGCGTATCTAGGGCCTTGTCGCAGACAACCTCTCGCCGAGCCGCTTTAGCCCCTGCTCGCCCCTACCTGAAGCGATGAACCGTAGGAGATGGTCTCGCGCTTCGGCGAAGAGGATGGGGCTTTGCCAATAACGGACGTATCCACTTGCCTACTCTTCAGCACTCTGCTGTGGGCGGTCACGTCTCACCTCACCTCACCTCACCTCACCTCACCATTTCATACCTTCTGCTTAAACCAACCGATTGTCCGTTTGAGGCCATCCTCCAGGGCGACCTTCGGTTCCCAGCCGAGGATCGTGCGCGCTCGCGTGATGTCGGGTCGCCGCTGGCGCGGGTCATCGGCGGGCAACGGCTTGAACAAGATTCCGGCTTCATTCCCGGTGAGGCGGTTGATCAGTTCTGCGAATTCCAGGATGGTCGTTTCACGGGGGTTACCGACGTTCACTGGCTCCACTTCCTGCGACATCAGGAGCCGGTAAATACCATCCACCAGGTCGGAGACGTAACAAAAAGAGCGGGTCTGTAAGCCCTTCCCATAGACGGTGAGAGGCTGGCCGCGCAGCGCCTGGCCGACCAGGTTAGGCACCACACGTCCGTCGTTTAGGCGCATCCGTTCGCCGAAAGTGTTGAAGATGCGCACGATGCGGGTGTCCAGCTTGTGGGCCCGGTGGTAGGCCATCGTCATCGCTTCGGCGAAGCGTTTTGCCTCGTCGTACACGCCGCGGATACCGATGGGGTTGACGTGCCCCCAATAGGTTTCCGGCTGGGGATGGACGAGTGGGTCTCCATAAACCTCTGAGGTGGATGCCAGGAGGAAGCGCGCGCCCTTGTTGCGTGCGAGACCGAGGGCCTTGTGCGTGCCCAGCGCGCCCACTTTCAGGATCTGGATGGGCATCGTGGTGAAGTCAACCGGACTGGCGGGCGAGGCAAAGTGCAGGATCGCGTCCAACGGTCCCGCGATGTAGATGTAGTTCGTCACATCGTGGAAGATGAACTCAAAATCGCGGCGGCCTGCTAGGTGCGCGATGTTATCGGTGCTACCCGTGATGAGGTTATCCATGGCGATAACCTCGTGCCCCTCGGCCAACAGCCGGTCACACAGGTGTGACCCAATGAAGCCCGCACCGCCGGTCACAAGGATCCGCATCTTGCCTCCGTGTCAATGGTTGGAAGGCGATGGCGGCTCTGGGTGCTGCCCCGTGGTTGCCGCCATCTGCGCTTGAATGAGCCCTAATGTCATCATAAACACGAACATCAGATCCACCAGGAAGATGGAATTGTCAATAAGGCCGTGGCTTACGGTGGCGACGAGGCTGGCCAGAAGACCGAGAGCGACAGCGCGCTCATCTACGTCAGGGAGCGTCTGCGTGAGTCGCCAGCCTTGCCGGAAGGCAACCGCGATGAGCCACAGCCCTGCTATCAACCCCAGGATACCCAGTCGCGTCCAGAAGTCAAGGATGATGTTGTGCGGGTGCGATAGGCCGAGTTCCTGCCAGGCGTCAGGGTGAGCGTAGCGGGAGCGGTACGCATAAAGGAAATTGTCGGGCCCGACGCCGAACCAGGGATGGTCCCGCAGCAGGTTGAGCGTGCCCTGCCAGAGGCGGATACGGAAGAAGGTCGTCCCACTCTGCAAATCCAGGGTGCGGGCAAAACGCTCTGTCCCTAAGAGGGGGAGCAGGGCCAGCGCGCCTGCGCCCACCGCGCCGAGCATGAGTAAGAGGGCTTTGCGTCCGCGCACAACTCCCAGAAACAGGAAGGCCGCGGGGAGCCCCAGGAGCCATGCGCCTTTGGAGAAGGTGAGGAAGCAAGCGATGGCAACGGGTAGTGCAGCCAGGGCGTATGCCAGCCGGAGTGACCGCGTGCGGGCAAAGGCTGCCACGGCGACCAGCAGGGGCAGAAGGCGGTCCAAATAGAGAGCGAGATTGTTGGGCGAGCCGTAAAGAGCATGGACGCGCTGCACGCCCTCGGCCAGGATGACGTCGCGGCTGATGAAAGCCTGGTACATGGCAAAAAGCGCGACGGCGACGCCTCCGGCCACCCAGCCATGCACCGTGGGCCAGGTCGGTCGTGCCGTCCGGCTGACGACGAAGTAGAAGAGCGCACCCTCCAGCAACACGCGGCGAAACTCGTGGCGGGCTACGCCCTGGTTCTCGGCAAAAGCCGTCGCGACGACACCCGCAGCCAGAAAGACCAGTACGCCTGTATCTAGGGCGGAGACCTTTAGAGTATGCCCTCTGCCGCGCAAAAGATCCCAAAGTGCACGCGCCAGGGCGAGCGACACAAGAAGAAGCGTACCCAGTTCAACGAGCGAGACGGGACGCCCGGCAAGTTCCTTAGTCATTAAAAAGAACGGAAGCCAGGCCACTACCAAAGCGGGCCCCAAGTGTGGTCGCCGGGCGAGGAGAAGTGTCAGGAGGCAGAGGCTGAGCAGGTCTAGCGGGAGCCAGGTAGAAAACGCGAAGACCAGTGCCATGCCGGCGGAGAGCGGCGCGTACCAGCGCTCATCGGGCAGGCGCAGACGCCGGCTCTGTTTCTCAGCCCAATCTATCACCACTTTCCAGCCCGCACGTCCGGCGCGCGTGGCGGTATAGAGGCCAATCGCCAGCAACAAGGCTGATGCTGCCGTCAACGGCGCGAGGGGACGTGCAGGTCTCTCACGCGCGACGACGAAACCTTCTAATGCCCACTGGCCCCAACCGCCATCCGCCACGATCTCAGCCTCGTGGACGCCGTCGCGGAGTCCTGAGGCAACGGTTACCTCGTCGGCCTTGCGGTGGGGGTCGTAGAGAATAAGATAGGCGCGGCCCTCGCGATCCCGTGGCAGAGAGCTCGCTGGCTGACCATCCACCGTCACGTAGAAGATGCCGGGATAGGGCATGCGCCGTATAGCCAGGGCCAGTCTCGTCCCCTCAAAACGGAAGCGGACCGAATCGCCCGTTGCGCCGACGTCCGCAGCCAGAGGTGTCACACGCCACCGGCCCAGATAGGTCGCGGCGCGGGTGTCCGCGCGATGGCGGCCAGGGCCTGCCAGGGCGGGTGCGTTGGCCTCGGCAGAGAGGGCATCCAGCACCGCGCGAGGGCGTCCGTCCGGCTCCACCAGGGCAAAACCCCAGCGCGGATCGCCTGGTGCAGCGTCAGGCTGGTATGCGGCCCAGGCAAGAAGACCCAACCAGGGCCACTCACGGCGGACGCGCGCGAAGGCGTCTCTGGCGTAGGCAGCCTGCTCCTGTAATGTGACCTGGCCCCAGATGGAGGGGCGACCCTGCCAGCCTTCGGTCAGCGCGTTCCAGCCGTACTCCACGGCCCACAGCGGCTTTCCCTCGTCGCCGTAGCGCTCCATCGCCTCCCGCAGCAGCGCGACGCGCCCGAAGTTGAGTCGCCCAGCGTCAGGGGCCGCTTCTGGGCTCTCCGCGAAACCGTAGGGCTTGGCCGCCGCGATGTCAAACCAGGGAGCGCCGCCAGCGCGGTAGAGAGCCTCCAGGTAGATGACGTCGCTCATATTGACGCCACCGGGCTCCGCGTTGGGCGCGAGGCCCGCCATCAGCACCCAGGCTGCCGGGTTCGCCGTCTTGATGGCGACATAGCCCTCCCGCAGCAGGGCCAGGTATCCCGCAGGGTCGGCAGGGAGGTCCCCCCAATGGGGGGCGATGTTGGGTTCGTCCCAGATCTGGAAACAATCTATTTGCTTTGCATAACGTCCGGCTACGGCACGGGCGAATAAGCCGAAATCTGCAAAATCCTGAGGTGGAGCCAGCGGATTGTGCGCATCCTCGGCGCGGCGAGCCCAGGTGGGCGACCCGTTCAGAACGGCGACGAGCCGGAATCCTCTATTAGCGGCATCGTTCACGGCAGCATCCCATGCAGCCCACGCAAATTGCCCTTCCTTCGGTTCTATGCGATCCCACAGAAAGGGGATGCGCAGCCAGCGAAACCCGACGCGCCAGAGGGTGTCCAGGATTCGCCCTCTGTGCGTAGCGTCGTAGCGGCTCAATTCTACGTTCACGGCATAGGGAGGATCAATTATCGGCGTGATTCTGGGCGGGGAGCCGTACACTGCGCCGGGTTCCGAGGGGCGTAAGGCAAGCCACGCGGCGATGACCGCCAGAACCATAGCGGCCAGCCACGCAGCAAAGGAAGCCAAGAGGAGAGAACGCGGAAATGGGGCTTTGCTCACGGCGGGCATATCTTAGCACAAAGGCGTTGCCCGCGCAATTACGTCTTGCTCGCGCCCGCACACCTCATGGGGAACTTGGGAACTTGTCGGTCATCGCCTTCGGGCGTATAATCTCCTCTGGCTTGCGGCCCGCGCTAGAAGCCGGAGGCGAGGGGACGTTAGGCTGACAAGGAGAGTCCCATCATGAGATTCCGTTACGATACCAGAGGACGTTGGTACAAGGGCAACACACACCTCCATACCACAGCGTCTGATGGAGGCAAGACTCATGCCGAAGTAGCAGCCCTCTATGCCGGGGCAGGGTTCAGTTTCCTTTTTTCTACAGATCACTTCGTTGCTTCGGACTTAGCGCGGAACCAGTCTCAATCGCCGCTCCTGTGGTTGGATGGTGTTGAGTTGGACGGTAGAGACGGCGAAGGAAGCCTCTACCACGTTGCCTGCCTGGGCAGGACCGAGGGGATCTCACGGGATATGGGATTCTCCAACGCTCTGGAGTCTGCACGGGCCCAGGGCGCACTTCTTGTCCTGGCTCATCCTTTCTGGACAGGCAACTCATTCAACGACACTCAGCGGTGGCGTTTCCATGGCGTGGAGATCTACAATCACGTCTGTCAGTGGCTGAACGGCAAAGGGGATGCCAGACCTTATTGGAGCGCGATGCTCAGGGCGACCCCCGACACCCTTGCCTTTGCCGTGGATGATGCCCACCTGCGCCCGGAGCATCCGGGCTGGAATGGTGGCTGGATCGTGGTCAACGCAAAGGATCTCTCTGCCGATAATATCATGGAGGCGATCTGGAGTGGGAACTACTACTCATCCTGTGGTCCGGAGTTCTATCGTCTTGAGTTCAATGGTACGCAAGTCAGCTTCAGCACCTCCCCTGTTCAGTTTATCCGTTTGGTTGGCCCCGGCTCTCTCGGCAAGAGACTGGGTAGCTTTAACGATGAGACGATCACTGAAGCGACGATGAGCGTTCCTTCCCAGTGGGACTACGCCTACATAGAGATTGAGGATCGGCAGGGTCGCCGGGCTTGGACCAACACGCTGTTCACGGATAAATGAAATCCGGCGGCTCGTTTCCGAGCCGCCGGGTCAGCGTGGGTAGTGGGTAGAATCTATCCGGGTTTAGCTTGCTGCGCTCTCCGCCTCATCTTCTTCGGCGTCCTCATCATCCGTGCTCTCGGGCGTAGCCGCGAAGGTATGGTGGGTCAGGTTCGCCTCCTGGCGGACGCGTTTCTCAACCTCGGCAGCCACCGCGGGAGTATCTCTCAGGAACGTCTTGGCGCTCTCTCGTCCCTGGCCGAGCCGTTGGTCTCCATAGGAATAGAACGCGCCTCGTTTATCCACGATACCCATCTGCGTTGCCAGGTCGAGCAAATCACCTTCTTTAGAAATACCCTGGTTGTAGAGGATGTCAAACTCCGCTACGCGGAAGGGGGGCGCGACCTTGTTCTTCTTCACCGAGACGCGCGTGCGGTTCCCGATGACCTCGGTGCCCTGCTTGATGGAATCAATGCGGCGCACGTCAAGGCGGACCGACGCGTAGAATCTGAGCGCCATACCGCCCGTGGTCGTTTCGGGGTTGCCGAACATAACGCCGATCTTCTGGCGCAACTGGTTCGTGAAGACCATCGCCGTGCGGCTCGTCTTGATCGCCCCGGAGAGCTTGCGCAACGCCTGGCTCATCAGCCTGGCTTGCAGGCCCATGTGAGAATCGCCCATCTCGCCTTCAATCTCTGCCCGCGGCACCAGTGCCGCCACCGAGTCTATCACGATGACGTCAATCGCCCCGGACCGCACCAATGCCTCGGCGATTTCCAGAGCCTGTTCGCCCGTGTCGGGCTGCGAGATGTAGAGGTTTTCCACGTCCACGCCGCACCGCTCCGCGTAAGCCGGATCAAAGGCGTGTTCCACGTCCACAAAAGCCGCGACGCCGCCCAGCCGCTGCGCCTCGGCGATGATGTGCTGGCAGAGGGTGGTCTTGCCGGAGGATTCCGGCCCGTAGATTTCCGTTACCCGCCCGCGAGGGATGCCGCCGACGCCCAGGGCGATGTCCAACGATAAGGAGCCTGTGGGGATGGTCTCCACCGCGAGATCGCTTGCTTCTCCCAAGCGCATGATGGCCCCCTCACCGAACCGCTTGCGGAGATTAGCAAGCGTAGTTTCCAGTGCCTTTCCCTTCCCGTCGCTAGCCATGCTCGTGTGCCTCCTGACAGTGTATAGTGTCTCAATCTTAGCCCAGTATAGCACATCTGTTCTGTCTTGTCAAGGGGGTATTTCAACGAACTCACCGCGTTTTGTTGACACCCATCTGATGGCCGGATATAATGGGGCATCCATAGATGGAGCGGGAGGTAGTGTCATGCGCATCAGCATAGACAGGAGCGCCTGCGTCGGCGCAGCCGATTGCATGAAGAATGCTCCTGGCGTTTTCCGGTTGGATAGTGAGCAGATCTCAGTCGTCGTGAATCCCGCCGCGGCATCGGACGAGGAAATCGTGGAGGCGGCGCGCATGTGCCCTTCCCAGGCC
>JADYZS010000025.1 GCA_020853075.1 Anaerolineae bacterium
CGTGTTATGGAAGTTGGTGGTGACCAGGCCATCGCCGCCGCCGAAGAAAGGGTCCATGTCCCCATCGGCGGCGTAGGCGATAACCATGCCCAACCCCATGGCCACCCATCCGGCGAGGGTTAGGATGAGCAGGCGTCCACTGAATTTCGTTCTCATCAATATTTCTCTGATCCTCCTGACTGCGATCTGTTTGTTATCCGGTGCGATTACCGTAATGTTCCAACAAGCCATCACTATGGGTTGAAGCAGGACAATTGAGCCGTGGCATATCGGCATGAGTACAGAGGCAATTGGGTGCGAAGCCGGAGGGATGCGCAAGGCGGGGGAGTGGGCTGGCCTCGGCACAAGGAGTCTATCACAATCAGGAGATACTGTCAATTGATTGTCAAATGATTGTGCTATTCATCCCCTTGATGGAACTACTCGTCTGTGTTACACTCCGACTACGGAGGTAACAAGTGAGCGATGAACGTTTGTCCGGCTCCCAGCCGTTGCCGGCGCAGTTACAGCCGCTTTTCTGGGATTACGATTGCCACGCTCTGACCTGGGATGAAGATCGCGACCTGGTGATCGCGCGCGTGTTGGCAGCGGGCGATTGGGACGCTGTGACCTGGTTGCGGGGCCGTGCCGGCGACCCTCTGTTGCGCCAGTGGCTGCAAGAGCGGCGCGGCGGTGGCCTCAGCGCGCGACGCTTGCGCTTCTGGGAATTGATCTTAGGACTCTCCCACCGTCGGGTCAACGGGTGGCTTGCTGCACCGGGGCGACGCATCTGGGAAGGAAGAACAACCCGCTGACGTTGGAACCATCTTGCCCCTGTTTTCGTCTCATAGGTGACGGCAGAAATAAGCCGAAACCATGTAGAACGGCCCAAAACGGGCTGAAGGAAATAGGAGGCAAGGATGAACGCCAGACTTATTCTCAAAATCGCTCTTGCCTCCCTGCTGGGTACAGCACTCTTGCTGACGACGCTGGTCACACCAGCCGTGGTCAAGGGTGCTGACACAGGGTGGCAGGGCGAATATTTCGGCAATCGTTGGCTTTCGGGATCGCCCATCTTTATCCGCACCGATGCGAATGTGGCCTTTAATTGGGGCACAGGTTCGCCGGATTCCCGCATCCCCGCCGACGGTTTTTCGGTGCGCTGGACGCGGCTCGTCTTCTTTGAGAATGGACGGTATCGTTTCACCGTGGAAGCGGATGACGGGGTGCGCCTCTTTGTGGATGGGCAATTGGTCGTTGACCAGTGGCGCGATCAGCCGCCTACCGCATACTCCGTAGAGAGAGACATGAGCCGGGGCGATCACTCCATCCGCATAGAGTATTATGAGAACACCGGGGGCGCTGTGGCCCATTTCCGTTTGACACGCCTGGACGCGCCAACGGGCGTCTGGCGGGGTGAATACTACAATAACCCCTGGCTTTCCGGCCCTTCGGCCCTGGTGCGTCAGGACAATGCCATCAACTTTGATTGGGGCAGCGGCTCGCCAGCGGCAGGGATCTCTTCCGATCGCTTCTCGGTGCGCTGGAGTCGGACGGCTTACTTTGAGAGTGGGCGTTATCGCTTCACGGTTGAGACGGATGATGGTATCCGTTTCTACCTGGATGGGCAACTGGTGATTGACCAGTGGCGCGACCAATCGCGGACGAGCCACACCGTGGAGCGAGACCTGAGCGCGGGGAACCACTCCTTGCGCCTGGAATACTATGAGAACACTGGCGCGGCCCTGGCCCGGCTTTCTTGGACGCGGAACGACGTGCCGGGCACGCCAACTGCGACCTGGCGCGCGGAGTACTATGCCAACCAGTGGCTGTCGGGCTCACCGTCTCTGGTCCGTCAAGATGGCAGCATCAACTTTGAGTGGAAGGATGGCTCGCCAGACTCTCGTATCCCGTTGGATCGTTTCTCGGTGCGCTGGACGCGGGCTATCAACTTCTCAGGAGGCCGCTATCGCTTCACCACGGTGACCGATGATGGTGTGCGGCTCTACATAGATGGCAACCTGGTCATTGACCGCTGGACGGACATGGCTCCCACGGCCAACTCGGCAGAGGTGAACCTGACTGCCGGTGTCCACTCCCTCCGTATGGAGTACTACGAGAACGGCGGTGGCGCGACGGCCAAGTTGTCCTGGGAGGCGGTGCGGGTCATGCAGGAGGGCAACCTGGTGACCTGCGTGCGGCCTACGAACTCCTGGATCAGGGCCTATCGTTGGGACGGCAGCACGTGGGTGGACGTGAATCCGAAGGGGTGGGGCGCGATCAGTGCCTCCGGTTTCCTGAAGATAGACGGTCTCCCCGTTGACGTCGCCCGCTTTGGCGGCGCAGGTCAACCGTATCGGGTTGAACTGTGGGCCAACAACGTGCTGATCCGCTCGGCGGGCAACACGAGCCGCGGCGAACCTGAGTTCCGCATCCGGCCAGGGGTGGACAACCACACGCCATGGGGTTGCCCGGCTCCATAGAGTGGAGAATGTATAGGGGAGGGGGAGACTGGTAACAGGTTTCTGACTCTCAAGGTTCTCCCCTCACCCTACCCTCTCCCCTTTGGGGAGAGGGAGCTCACTCCTCCTCACCTTTCCAAGAAAGCCCCTTCCTCCTACCCAGGAAGGGGCCTTTGCATTTCCGGCTGCATCGTTCTACCTTATGGACAAATAAACGCGTCGGGGCATACATGATTTTTACGAACGTCTTACGATTTCTTTACGCTTCCTCTCTGAACAAACTGTTATACTGGTACTGGACACATCTCGGGGGGCATGGCTTGAAAAGGCTAACCGGCATTTTGCGTGGGGAGAGGAGCAAGGAGATGGGAGCCGTCGGCAAGATACTGGTGGTAGATGATGAGCCAGACTTCCTTATCATGCTGGGCAAGATCATCGGCCTTGCCGGCTATCAGGTGAGGCAGGCTCTGAATGGGCGGGAGGGGTTGGCAACGGCGCAGGCCTGGCGTCCTGATCTGATCATCACCGATTGGATGATGCCAGTGATGGACGGCTCATCCTTGTGCCAGGCCGTCAAAGAAGACCCGGATCTGCGCATGACTTACGTCATCATGTTGACGGCCAAGAACACGACCCATGATCTGGTTCAGGGTCTAGACGTGGGGGCCGATGACTATCTGACGAAGCCGATGGAGCGCGCGGAGTTGTTGGCGCGGGTGCGCGCTGGGCTCCGTATCAGCAATCTACAGAGAGAGTTGCGGGAACACCTGGCCGAAACAGCCCAGGAGCGGGCGCAACTGGCTGCCATCCTGACCAACATGGCAGAACCGCTCATCGTGACCGATGCAGCCGGGATGATTCTTGCGCTGAATCCTGCGGCCCAGCGTATCTTCTTGCCGCCCGGCAAAGGGGTAAAGGGAGAGTCGGTCTCGGTCTTGGGGAACGACGAACTGACCAAACTTTTTGCTCGTGCCCTGAGCAGCAACGACGAATGGGAGACCGTGAGCGGTGAAGTGAAACTGGTTGGGGATCAGGTCTCGGTCGCTCGTCTGGCTCCTGTCTCCGATGCCGATTGGCGACGCACAGGTTGGGTTGCTAACCTCCACGATGTGACTCGCTTCAAAGAGCTGGATCGGGCGAAATCGGAAGCGGTAGCCCAGGTGGCTCACGACATCAAAAGCCCCTTGATGACCATTTATGGTTTCGCCGACGTTCTCTCCCTTTCGTCACGGCTTAACGAAGATGAGCGAGATGCTGCGGACCGCATTCGCCATAGCGTTAAATTCATCCGTACCTTAGTGGACAATCTTCTGGACCTGGAACGGATTGAGACAGATCTCCCTGTCAAAGAAGAGTGCGACCTGGCCCTCTTGGCAAGCAGCGCCCAGGAAGAGGTCAGTTTGCAGGCCACTCAGAAGAAGGTCAAGATCGTCCCCAACATCACGCGAAATCTGCCCCCGGTTCTGGGCGATCCGACCTATTTGCGCCAGGCCATCGTGAACTTGCTAGCCAACGCCGTGAAATACAGCCCGGCCGGCAGCCGCGTCCGGCTTATAGTGGATTGGTGGGACGATAAGAGTTTGGTCGTCAGCGTGGCCGACAAGGGGCCGGGCATCCCACCGGAGTCGCTCTCTCACTTATTTGAACGGTTCTATCGCGTGCCGGGGCAGGAGAAGCACAGTGGAACCGGGCTTGGCCTCACCATTGTCAAGTCGGTGGCCGAGGCCCATGGCGGTTCCGCCTGGGCTGAAAGCCAGTTGGGAAAAGGTTCCGTCTTTTACATTTCTGTCCCTGTGCCGCAGGAGCCGGCGATGATAGAGCAACGGTCTGGCAGACAGATGGGAGAATCGGCTTCGTCCGGCTCGTCCAACGGTGACCAGTATAATGGGAAAGCCGGTAGCAACGGGACACCCTCCCCTCGCGCTCACGGGGCGCGAGCCAAGACGAACCTCCGCCATCCGGCGAAGGCGACGTCATCTGTTCTTACGTGACATAATCTGGTCTCATAAATCAATCATAGAGACTGGGGGGTAGTAGAGCGAAGGGCGCGGGCTCATAGCCTGCGCCCTTTGCGTTGGGGGGCATAGGGAGCCGATCTCAGGAGCAGTATCTCCCCTCAGATACCCCGGTTCCTCTTCGCCTCTGAACTGGTGTTACAACGGCAGGGCTGATAGGATTGCGGCGGGCGGCGTCTGCGGATCAAGCCCTTTGAGCCGGGTCAAAGCCTCCGGTCCCGGCTGCACCTGATAGCCGACCTTCGTATAGAACTCGTTGCGCGCGCGCCGGGAAGGGAGGTTCGCCTGCGCCCACGCGCTTTGATAGCCAAGCCCTTGGGCCCGCTGCAAGACCGTATGCCCATAGATAAAATGCGCGCCATCCAGAAACGCCTGGCGCACCGGGGCCAACTCTGAGGCGGAAAAATCGTCCACGAGTTTTTGCCCGAAACTGTTCATCTCGGTGCCGACGTTCAGCGGCA
>JADYZS010000026.1 GCA_020853075.1 Anaerolineae bacterium
CCATTAAGGATGCGCCGCCCTCTGTATCCTCCGAGGATAGAGTCGGCTACGGCAGAAGGCTCTCCGGTATCTCCGTGATCTCAACCGTCTTCAGCAGGTCGCCCTTGAAGTTGGGATTCTTGCCGGGGTCGCGCAGGGTCAGCGAGAGGAGTACGTCCATCCCCTCCACCACCTTGCCGAAGATGGTGTGACCGCCATCCAGCCACGGCGTCGGGCGGAAGGTGATGAAGAACTGGCTGCCGTTGGTGTTGGCTCCGGCGTTTGCCATCGCCAGGTAGCCGCCGCCGTCAAACTTAAGGTTAGGGTCAATCTCGTCTTCAAAGCGGTAACCCGGCCCACCGCTGCCCGTGCCAGTGGGATCGCCGCCCTGGGCCATGAAGTCCTTCAGCACGCGATGGAAGGTCGTGTTGTCGTAGTATCCCTGGCGGGCCAGAAACACTAAGTTGTTGACCGTCTTGGGCGCTTTGTCGGCAAAGAGTTGCACCTTGATGTCGCCCTTATCTGTTTTAAAAGTCGCCAGATAGATCTTAGCGGGATCAATAACCATCGCCGGCGGCTTATCCCACTGCTTGGTGCTCCCCTTCTGCGCCGGTTTGGAAGACGCGCAGGCTGCCAGCAGCAAGGCCAGCACTGCGGCCAAGGCAAACGGCCATTTTCTGCTTTGCTTCGCGAACAAGGTAACGAACCTCCTGACTAAGATTTTATGCAATGACGATGTTGTCCAGGTTCTCTGCCTCCTCCGGATAGCGCATGTCCAATCGCTGCAGCGTCTCCACGATGATATTTGCCACCACGAGGTTACGATACCATTTGTGGTTGGCGGGAACAATGTACCAGGGAGCCCATTCGGTGCTGGTCTTGCTCAGGGCATCCTCATACGCTCGCATATATTCCGGCCACAGTGCTCGTTCCTTCAGATCGGCAGCGTTGAACTTCCAACGCTTGCAGGGATCGTCCAACCGTTTCTGGAGACGCTTCTTCTGTTCGTCCAGGCTGATGTATAAGAAGAATTTCAGAATCGTCGCGCCTTCTTCGGCCAGCATCTTCTCAAACTCGTTGATGTGGTCGTAGCGTTTGCCCCACACTTTGGGCGGAACCAAATTACGAACACGCACCACCAGCACGTCCTCGTAGTGGCTGCGGTTGAAGATCACGATCTCGCCTTTGCCGGGCACCTCCTTATGCACCCGCCACAGGTAGTCGTGGTCAAGTTCCTTCGGCGTAGGAACCTTGAAATTCGCGACCCGCACGCCCTGGGGGTTGACGCCCTCAAAGACGTGGCGGATGGTGCTATCCTTGCCTCCTGTGTCCATGGCTTGCAGCACGACGAGGATCTTGTGCTTGTGTTCAGCGTAGAGGAGTTCTTGCAGCCTTTCCAGTTCCTTGTTGAGTTGGGAAAGTCTCTCCCTCGCTTCTGCTTTGCCGCCCTGGGAACCGCCCGTGTCGTTGGGGTCCCATTGGCCGAGGTCAATGGGGGTGTCTGGTGGCACGCGATGTTGTTCCATTGTCGACATCTCCGATTTCGTCTGTGTATGTGACTCTGACTTTCATCACGTGACAAAGTTTTACGCGCTTGTAAGCAAACTGCAAGGTAGAAGCCATTGAAC
Source organism: Anaerolineae bacterium (assembly GCA_020853075.1). Taxonomy (GTDB): domain Bacteria; phylum Chloroflexota; class Anaerolineae; order JADYZS01; family JADYZS01; genus JADYZS01. The sequence goes on from JADYZS010000026.1 coordinate 1,608, forward strand.
TTTCGCCCGAATGGACGATAATATTGGCAGGGAGCGTATCGTTTTATGGTAACGAGGAGGACGTATGTCAGCACCCTCTGCCAAGAATACAGCCTTTGATTCTCTGGCCTGGAACCCGGCCGCGTATGACAAGGTGCTCGCCCGCCTCGCGTTGCTCGTGCAGGAAAAGCCGGCGGATAACCTCCCGGTCTGCCTCGTCTGTGGACGCCCTGTGACGCTCCAAGCCGGTACTGGCCGCGTCCGTTGCCGCTGCGGTTACACCCATGCCCTGGCGCGACACCCCGCTTAGGGATGGATGGAGCTCCGACTCATCTTCTCCCCTATCGTTGAATGGAACGCCGAGCCTGCAGATGCTCGGCGTTTTATTATTGTGCGAGGAGCCTTCGGGTGGAGTATAATATGCTCCCTGGATAAAGTCAATCATGCGACTTGGGGGAGCGATGGGCAAAATTCTGGAAGAACGGGTGGGCGAACTGTTAGTCCGGCAGGGGCTGACGCTAGCCGTGGCCGAGTCGTGCACAGGCGGGCTTGTCGGCCACCGCCTGACCAACGTGCCGGGAAGTTCCCGCTATTTCATGGGGGGTGTCATAGCCTACGACAATAGCGCCAAGGAGCGGGCCCTGGGCGTGCGCCGCTCCACTTTGAACGATTATGGCGCGGTCAGCGCGGCGACGGCGCAGGAACTGGCCCAGGGCGCGCACCGCCTTTTTGACACCGACATCGCGGTGAGCGTCACCGGCATCGCCGGGCCGGGCGGCTCCACACCGGGCAAGCCTGTGGGCCTCACCTACATCCACCTTTCGGCCCACGAGACAGAATGGGGCGAGCGCCACGTCTGGCAAGGAGATCGCGAGGCAAACAAGGCCCAATCCGCCGAGGCCGCGCTAGACTTGTTGCGCCGTTATTTGGAACGTGCCTCAGCCCCGTAGGTAGGAGCCCTCATTAACACTTACAACACGGCTATTCAAGGCCCAGCGAGACGTACTTCGTCTCCAGGTACTCCTCAATCCCCTCGTGGCCGCCCTCGCGGCCAAAGCCGCTCTCCTTCCTGCCGCCGAAGGGCGCTTCAGCAGTGGCCGGGGTGACGTCGTTGACCGCGATGATCCCCGCCTGTAACCCCTCGGCCATGCGCAAGGTGGTACGCAGATCGTGAGTCACCACGTAGGCAGCCAGGCCGTAGTTCGTGTTGTTCGCCAGGCACAATGCTTCGTCCAGCGTGTCAAAAGAGAAGATGGGAAGGATGGGGCCAAAGACCTCGTCGCAGGTCAATCGCGTCGTAGGGTTGACGTCCGCCAACACCGTCGGCTCAAACCAGAAGCCCCGGCGATATTTCTCACCTCCGGGACGCTTTCCGCCGCACAGCACCTTCGCGCCTTTGCGCACTGCATCGGCAACGAAGGCCTCCATGCTCTCCACCTGACGCCGGTCAAAGAGCGGCCCCACGTCAGCGTTGGCATCCAGACCGTTTCCAACCCGCCACGACCGGGCGCGGGCAACAGCCTCCTCCATAAACGCCTCCAGGCTTCGCCGTTGCACGTAGAAGCGGGTGGGCGAGATGCAGACCTGCCCCATGTTGCGGAACTTGCCCGCGACGGCCAGCCGCGCCGCATACGCCGGGTCCACGTCGTCAAAGACGACGAAGGGCGCATGGCCACCCAACTCCAACGATAGTTTCTTAAGTTGTTCGGCTGCGGCGCGCATCAGGCCCTTGCCCACCTCGGTAGAGCCGGTGAAACTGATCTTGCGACAGAGGGGGCTTTCCATGAACACCTGGGTCTGCTCGTCGGATGGCCCGGTGACCAGGTTGGCGACCCCCGCGGGGAGCCCGGCGTCGTGGAGGCACGAGAACATCAGCATAGTAGCCAGGGGCGTCGCGCTGGCTGGTCGGGCAACGATGGTGCAGCCTGCCGCCAACGCCGCGGCGATCTTGCGCACCTGCAAGAGAACCGGGAAGTTCCAGGGGGCGATGGTGGCGACGACGCCCACCGGATGCTTGATGACCCAGCGCCTCCGGGTCGCCAGGTTCGCGGGCACGATGCGCCCGTAAGCCCGTTTCCCCTCCTCGGCAAACCACTCAAAGTATGCCGCCGACGCCCGGATTTCGCCCCGGCTTTCGGCCAGGGTTTTTCCTACCTCCTGGGTGAGAGCGGTCGCTATCTCGTCCAGGCGTGCCCGTATGAGGTCTGCGGTGCGCTTCAGGATGTCGGCCCGCTCGTAGGCCGTGCGCGCCATCCACGATGGCAGCGCCTTGTCCGCGATCTCCAACCCTTGCGCAGCCTCGTGGCGCCCGCCATAGGGTACTTCGGCCACCACCTCCTCAGTCGCCGGATTGATGATGGCCCGCGTGCGCCCGGAGGCAGCATTGACCCACTCTCCGTTCAGATACATTTGGTAAGGCATCCTCATTCACTCCTCAACACCATGATGATCCCACCGGCCCACTCCCCGCTCTCGCAAGAAGTAAGCCAGGATAAAGACGATGCTCAGTAGGACAGCCCCCAGGATGGCTACGTGCTGCCAGCCCCAGATCTCTCGCACGTAGGCGGCGACGGTGGGGAAGACGATAACGGCCACTCCGACTGCCACCGAAGTTGTCGCCAGGGTTGTGGCCCGCTCCGCCGGTCGGGTCACGTCGGTAATGACGGCCCGCCCCATGTTGAGAACGGTGACGAAGGCCGCACCGAGGATCACGAGGGCTGCGAACATCAACGGCAGAGAGCCGGTCAGCGGCACGGCTACCGTGCAAGCCAGCGCGATCAGGGTCGCCCCCAAAAGAGGCCGCCGTCTCCCCCAACGATCCCCTATGCGTCCGGCAGGGTACGACGCCAGGATCATGCCGAAGCCCATGGCTGCCACCATCGTCGCGCCGATGGTCAGCGAATAGCCGCGAGCGCGCAGGATGAAGGTCAGCAGCGGCACGATAGACATCCGCACGCCCTGAAAGCAGACGGTGATGAGCACCGTCGCGGCGATGGGGTAGAGGCGCAAGAGCCGTGGTAGAGCGCGGGCCGGCGCGGCATTGGCCGGGTCTCCTGCCAAGCGGGCTAGGCCCTCGTAATAGCGGCCGGGCGCGCGCGAGACGTCCAGGGGATCTGGGTGCAGCCCGGCGATCACCCAGGCAACGGCAGCCACGATCAGGCTGGCGACAAACCAGGGTGCGAGTATCGGATCGGAACCCAACCGTTCTGCGGCATCGCCTACGAAGCCGACGATGTAGGGCCCGGCGACGACGCCGACCGAGGAGAAGGTTGCCATCAGACTCAGGCCCTCGCCGCGGCAATGGGGCGGATAGAGGTCGCCCCCCACCACATAGACGAGTTGCGCCGCGCCGCTCCCCAGGCCCAGCAACAAAAGACCGGCGACGAAAATCCCCGGCCAACCCGCGAAGAGGGCCAGGCCCAGGACGAGCAACGATACCGCTTCTACCACCGCTCCGGCCAGCAACACAGACCGCCGCCCCCAGCGATCCATCCACCTGCCTGCCGGCAGGGCCACCAGGAGTTGCCCCAGGGCGAAAGGGGTCATCAGGGAGAGGCCATAGAGCCGGTCGCTCCCTGCCAGCCGCTCCGCCGACAGCGCGCCCAGCACGAAGATCGTCTCAAAGCCCGCGATGATCCCAACTTGAAGGAGGATGGCCCGGCGCATGGCGGAGGCAAGGAGAGGGGGAAGGACGGAACGTTCTCGCGAGCGGATGATTTCCACGATGGTGTTCCTAGCGTTTTTTAAGGTTCCATTCGCCCAGAAGGCGGCCCATGCGGCGCTTCACCTTGTCGCCCAGAGGCGGGAGCGACATCCACAGGATGCGCTCCTCGCCGGGCGCAGGCACGCGCGTCCAGGCCGCGTCCAACTCCGCTGGTGTGAGATCGCTCCGCCAGAGAAACGAGTCACGGGGCCCTCCGGGTTTGACCAACACACATTCGGTTCGCTGGGTAGCAGCGACTTTGATTGAGACCAGGGCCACCGGGCCGGGCTGCCCGTCGCGGGCCAGTTGGCGATAGACCTGCGCCATCGCATACAGGAATTCGGCGGGATTTAGCACAACCTCTACGAAGCGCGGCTCCTCCTCCCGCGAGTCCTCTGCCCGCAGCGACAGGCGCACGATGCCGGGCACATGGTCGGCCAGATCAAGGGCAGAGGCCGCCGCGATGACTACCTCACCTTCGGCCAGGGTATGCGTAGGCTGCCAGATATGGTAATCGCCCGCAGGTGGCAGGCCCTGGCTGTTGATGATAGCCGGAGCGGGCATTTCTGTCAAAGGGAGTTCCGTCGGCGTGTAGCCGATGAACTGGATGTCGGGTAAAGCCGGGCGCACCTCTCGCCCGTAGCGAGGATAATCAACGGGGCCGTGGAGGAAGGGGAGAGGGAGCGCGTCAGGGAGCGCGCGATGGGTAGCCCAGTAAGCCAACGCGCGGGCCAGCGCCTGGAAAGCGTCGGCCAGGGAAAGACGACGATAGCCCAGGTCAATGAACTCAGGCGGCTCGGCAAAGTCGCCGTCGTGGGTATTGAGGAGCGAGCTGCTCAATACCGACTCGGCTACTTTGGCGATCTCCGCAGCGGTGACGTGAACTGGCAGCGGCGTGGGCGGCTCACCCAGGTTCAGCAGATCGGCCAGCGATTGGATGCCGTATGTCCGCCGGTAGAAGGCCAACGCCGAGTTCTCCGGTTGCCATTGGGCGCTGTCGGGGTCGGGATGGGTCACCCGGAAATCGCCGGGATGGCCGGCCAGGAAGCCCAGGAGCCGGTCCAGCGCGGCGGGGTCAAAGCCCGCGTGGGTCATGCAGTGCACCACGTAGGTGCGCTCATCGGGCAGGTTGCGGGCCAGGGTCGCGAACCAATGCAACGGGTCGGCGAGCATGGGGGCATCCACGCCGAAGGGCTTACCGAAGTAGGTAGGCGGCACGCCGTAACCAGAATCTGGCGAGAGATGAAGTTCATGCAGCGGCGAGAGGATGATGGCGTCGGGACCGAAGGGCGCGGACACGGCGTAGGAACCGGCGCCCATGCGGGCCAGGACGTATTCGCCAGGGGTATCCATGCGGCCTGTCCCTTTGGCATCGGTGGGCAAGGGGATCACGCCCAGGATGCTCTGGATCGCCAGGTAGCCTCCCATGCGGCCCGGAACGGGTTGGCGCATCTCCACGTCCAATGTGTGGGTCTCAAAGGTCCAGAGCGCACGCACGGCCTCTCCCCAGGTCATATTGCGGGTGTCCTGCGGATGACCTACCGGGCCTACCGGAGCGTGGCCGGCGCCACCGTGGTAGCCGATCGGCATGCGCAGGCGGATGATCTTCTCGACCGTCTGCGGCGAATCCTCCCACAGCTCTTGGAGCACTGCCCCCACGAAGCCGTAGTGGGCGCGCACACCGTACCGTTCGTACAGGTCGGTCACGGTGCGGATGGCGATCACTGACCGTTCACGCATGTCTGGATTGTCCCAGTGATGATAGAACATGACGAGGATCGGTTTAGTACGGCTCATGATATAACCTCACTGTCTCAATGGCATGGGGGCCGATGGAGATGCGGTAGCCGAGGCTGTGAGCCACGTGGTCAATGATGCGCTCGGCCTCGGCGGGCGCAAAAGATGGCGACTCCAGTTTGTGGCCGCCAGTGAGGGTCAACCCGGCGTTGTGCAGGTCGGTCAGTTTGCGGCGGATGCCTTCCGCGGTGTGTGGGCTTCTATACCAGCAAAAGTTCTGGCCCGAATAGTAGATGGCGTGCCCCTGGATGCCGAACTCGCAACCCAGGGCCAGATAGTCATACTTGCGGAAGAGTTTGCCCCCGTAGCGCGGGTCGGCCTAGGTTTGCTAGAATTCCCCCGTCGGCTCAAGGAAAATCGGCTTCTTTGTTTCCATGCTCCCTTCTTTCATGCGGGCCGCGGGAATAGGCGTCTCCGGCCCGTGAGCCACGCGCGCCCTGCCCAGGCAGGCGACCAAGACGAGGAGAGCCAACGCGCTGGTGAGGAGAGGCGTCACTCCCCGCCTCGTCATTTTAGCCAGTCTCGCCAACTATGCTGTGGACGATAGCCCAGGAGTTGCTCCGCCCGGCTGCCATCTATGACGGAGCGATGCCCCTCCAGGCGTGTCCGATCCACGCGGGGCACACCGGGGTAGAAGCGGTCAATGAGCGCCAGCGTCTCCTCGCGGGCAGCCAGATCCGCGGCCGCTACGTAGCAGACGGCATGAGCGGGTAAACGGGGGGCTTCTGCGGCCAGGCGGAAAGAGCGCGCCGCGTCCCGCACGTCCACATAGACCCACAGCCCCTTCCAGTGTCCGCTTGGGTCGTTCACCGCTGCCCGGTAACCCTCATCGCGATCTGGAAACCAGATCCAGCATGGGCGCAGGCAAATCGTCTGCAGGCCGCTCCGCCGGGTGAAGGCCAGGGCCAGGTCTTCGGCAAAGGCTTTGCTCAGGCAATAGGGATCTTCGGGATATTTGGGATGATCTTCATCAAAGGGAAGATAATCGGGCACGCGATCGCTGGAACGGAAAGTAAATCCCAGAGCCGAGTCGCTGGAAGCGATGACCACGCGTCGCACGCCAGTGCGTAAAGCCGCTTCCAGCACGTTGTACGTACCGGCCACGTTGATGCCGAAAACCCGTTCCGGCGGGTCGCGGAAGGGGTTGGGGATGGCAGCCAGGTGAAGGACTACATCTACGCCGGAAAAAGCCCAGGTCAGGTCGCCCGGCTGGAGTATATCGGTACGGAAGAACCGATATGGCCCCTCCGGTGGCATCAGATCGCAATCTATGCTCTCGTGACCGTACTGCGCCAACTCCGCCAGCACGTGGCGGCCTAGCCGGCCGCTCCCTCCCGTGACGGCAACTTTCATGATGTTATTTTCCTCCTAGTCCGGTCAGGGCCAGCCCTTTCAACAGGTAGCGTTGGGCGAAAAAGAAGAGAATCACACAGGGCAACATGAAAGCGAAGGTGGCAGCCATCGCCTCGTGGTAGTTCGTGTAGTATTGGCTAGGGAGGGCCGCCAGAGCCAACGCGAAAGTCTGCTTGCCGGGTGAACGGATGAAGATGAGAGGGCCGATGAAATCGTTCCAATTGAATAGGAAGCTCAGCACGCCCATCGTCGTGAGGACGGGCCGGGAAAGGGGCAAAAGGATGCGCCACCAGACCTGAAGGGTGTGTGCGCCGTCAATGCGGGCCGCGTCGTCCAGATCCAGGGGGATGGTCATAAAGAACTGGCGCAGCAGGAAGATACCGAAGGCGTTGGTCCCAAACCATTGGGGCACAATGAGGGGAAGGAGCGTATCGTACCAGCCCAGGGTCTTGAAGAGAATGAACATCGGCACCAGGAGCACCTGCCCTGGAATCATCATGGTGCTGAGGAGGATGAGGAACAAGAGGTCGCGACCCCGAAAGCGCATGCGGGCAAAGCCGAAGGCCACGAGGGACGTAGAGAGGAGAGTCCCTGTCACCGCCAGGCCGGTCACAATCAGGGTGTTACGAAGATAAATGTGGAAAGGCGCGCGGCTGAGAGCATTAGGGAAGTTCTCAAAGCGAAGGGGCCAGGGAAGCCAGACGTGAGGCACCCGCACGGCATCTGCGGCTGTGCCCAGAGACGTGGAGATGAGCCAGGCCAGGGGAATCAGGAAGATGAACGCGCCCGCGAAGAGCGCAGAATAGGCCAGGACTCGCCCCAGGGTGCGCCGCATGGCGGCAGGGCGCCATCGTCTGCGTGACATCACCACCGTTCGCGGCAAAACTGTCTCGCCCATCACGCTTACCTCCCCCTCAACTCGCCCTCGTAATAGACCCAGGCCGTAGAGGAGCGCAGGATCAACAGGGTAAAGAAAAGGATGATGACAAAGAGAAGCCAGGCCAGGGCTGAGGCATAACCGGCCTTGAAGAATTGAAAGGCGTTGTCGTAGAGATAGAGCATGTAGAAATAGGTGGAGCGCACCGGCCCGCCTCTGGTCATGATAAAGGCTTGGGCGAAGACCTGGAACGCGCCGATGACCCCCATGATGAGATTAAAGAAGATGACGGGGGTCATCATGGGGATGGTGACGTGCCAAAAGGACCTCACCATGCCGGCGCCGTCCACCTTGACCGCATCGTACAGTTCGGGGTTGATGTTCTGCAAGCCGGCCAAGTAGATGATCATGGCTCTGCCGATACCCCACAGGCTCATGATCACCAGGGCAAAGAGGGCCCAGTCGGGATCAAAAAGCCAGGTCGGCCCTTTAATGCCGATCAGCCCCAGGGCCCAGTTCAGGATCCCGAATTGCGGATTGAAGATCCAAAGCCAGAGGATGGAGACGGCGACCAAAGGCAGGATGGCGGGCAGGTAATAGATCGTACGGAAGAGGCCCATCCCCCGCCCCTTCAGGTTCAACAGGAGGGCCACGCTAAAGGAGAGGAGCAAATCCAGGGGCAAGGCCATCGCCGAGAAGGAGAAAGTCACCCTCAGACTACGCCAGAAAAGGGGATCCCCCTGCAAAGCCTTCTGGTAGTTTGCCAGGCCGACCCACTTCGGCGCGCTCACGTAGTCGTAGGACGTGAAACTGAGATAGATGGAAAAGAGGAGAGGGAACACCAGGAACGCCAGGAACCCGATGAGCCAGGGAGAAATGCACAGGTATCCTTCTATCTCTTCGCGGCGCGCCAACCACGAACTCTTAGTTCGTACCATTGTCTAACTCCTTAAATACCTGGCTGGCATCTCCAGCCGGAGGCAGGGAGAGCCCCAACAGGGCTCTCCCTCCCGGTGGGGTTGCCGTTACTTTTTCATCAAAGGATCCACCGCTGCCTTGATAAGCGGTGCTACCTCCGCGGCGGTCTTCCTGCCCAGCCACAATTCTTCTAAGAGCGGATTCATGGCGCCAAAGATTTCTTGGGCGTTTGCTCGCGGCACAATGTCGGAACGGCTGTAAGCCAGGGCATCCAGAAAGACCTTGGCGTTAGCAGGCGTTTTCATTTCTTGCAAGGCCTTTGTCAGCATAGGCCATTTATCCGCCGGGCCTGATGGCATCATAGGACCAGCCATGCCGAGGCTTCTGGCATACATGCCCTCATCGCTGTTCATCCAGTGCCAGATTTTGTAGGCTTCCTCCGGGTACTTCGTCTTGGCGAAGATAGCTGTGGCCCAGTTACTTGAAGAGGTGATTCGCAGCCCGGTACGCGGGTTCTTCGGCAGGGGGGCAACGTCCCATTGGAAGTTCTTGATCATCCCGGGGTAGAGGGAGGACACGACCGGTACCCAGTGGTCAATGCTCATAGCGACTTTGTTATCTATGAACATGAAGGCCGGCACGGGGTAGGGCTGGAGTACTTCCGTTGGCGGCAAGACC
>JADYZS010000027.1 GCA_020853075.1 Anaerolineae bacterium
AGCGCGCCCGCAGCGATCAGGATGTTCCCCAGGACTCGGTTTGCCAGCACCCGCTTGCGCCAGAAGAGGTAGGCCGAATAGAGCGCGCCGCCAACCAACCCTATCGTGCCGTAGATGTTCATGAAGATGGTCGTTAACCGCAGCGCGCCGCTGGTGTCCATGATATCGCGGTATTGCTCGCTGAGAGGCTTGCTGACGTCAAAGACCGCTGGGTTGATTGGGGCCATGAAGGTGCGATAGATGCCGAAGAGGGAAAATATCACCAGGAGCGCGAGGAGCGTGTTGGGGATCATGCGCCGTCGCACCAAGAGGTAGATCGTGCCCTGGCCGAGCCAGGCCGCCGTCAGGAGCGCGCCACCGACGTACCAGAGCCGGAAGAGGACAGGACTCCATGCCAGCGACGAATAGAACTCCGACAGCGTGCCCAGGCCATATAATACTAAGCCGATGCCCCAAATCAGGTTGTGGGGGCCGCCGCGACGCAGATAGCGCGACAGAACAAAGTAGGCGAAGGCGAAGGTTACGACGGTGGACGTGAGGGGGAGTAAGGTCTCCAGGGTCATGCGGACTCTCCTTGTGATTAACGTATTGTCAGAACGCCGGTAGCCAACCCGGCGATAATGCCCAGGATGACGGCCACAAAGGCTATGCCAAAAAGTGCCAGGAGGATAGGGACGACTTTCTCGTATAGGATAGAGTCAGATGGCATACGGACGTTAGGGCGACGCGGTTCTCTCGCTTTGACGTCCGCTAAGTGCTCTACCTTGACCACTGGTTCGCCGCTGTCGCTCATGACCGCGACTCCTCTGCCGTTTCTTTGGCGAGCGATAGCTTGCCGGGTATCGCATGATGCCCGGCCCGTTGCAAGGTGCTTTCGTAGGCGTCCAGCGCGGCGACGAGCACTTCGTCCAGGATATAATAAAGATCGCGCCCCAGGCGCAGTTCTTCTGCGTCGGTTTCTGAGCCCGTCTTGTTACGTTGCTGAATGGCTTCGTTGAGGGAGTCACGAAAGAAGAGAATGATGCGCGCCGTGTGGGCAAGGGGGAACCCCGCCAGGGCCGCATCTTTGCCATAGGCTGCCCCTATCCCACGCGCGTCTCGCACGACGGCGGTGCGCCCGCGCTCCCGCGCCATGTATTGGATGGTGAGTCCCAGGAGCCTCCGGCCCGATTCCCGCTGCTTGTCTCGCGCGGCCTCGTCGTGGTGTTCCTGCCAAATGGCAAGGACGTCGGGGTGATGGGCCAGTTCGCGCCGCGTGTGGCTGAATAGGTGTTGCGCCAGTCCGTTGGGAGCGATATCCTCTCCGCTTTGGCGCGTGGTGACGAAATGTTGCAGGTCCTGCCGGCTGAAACGGCGATGCCCGCCCGGCGTGCGGAAGGCGCGCACCTGTCCCTGGTCGGCCCAGACACGCAGGGTGGTAGGATGCACGCCGAGGAAGCGGCTCGCCTCGCCCAGGTTCAGCCAGTTGCGCTCGCCTATGTTCATCTGTGAGACCGGCAACCTCTCCAAGTTCTCGCTCATAACTTATGGAAGAATGAGTAAATCTATGGAAAGTTTCTGAATCATAACACCAATGCGCTCGCCTGTCAAAATCTCTGTGTAATTCCCATCGCAGACGAATCTTGAGGAACCATCTACTATGTGATAGAATAGCGCCAGGAGCAGGGACTGTAAGGAGAAGAGTCAATGGCGACGCAAGAAAGCCGGGTTCTATACAAATGCCCGATCTGCCTACGATGCAGCGATACGCAAGATTTCTGCCATCAGCATCAGATGGTGCGCTGCGAGATGGGCGAGCCGGGGGATGAGTCCACCCAGCCGGTGCAGGCGAGTGATGGACGCGTTCTGACCCACGCGCCTCGCTGGTGGGTGATGGCGGTGTGGAAGATGGCCCGGCGGGCAGGTGGGCACCTGCAACGAACTATCAAAACCAATCGCGGCTAACAGACACTGCGGTCATACGCGGAGAACAACATGGAGAACGTCATCATCATAGGCTCAGGGCCGGCGGGCTTGACCGCCGCCCTCTACGCGGCCCGCGCCAATCTGAACCCGCTCCTCATCACAGGTAATGAGCTGGGCGGCCAGATTGCCACGACCACCGACGTTGAGAATTTCCCCGGTTTTCCCGAAGGGTTGACGGGGCCGGAACTTTACGATCTGATGTCGCGCCAGGCAGAACGCTTCGGCACGCGCACCGAAGTGGATTACGTAACCGAGGTCCATCTGCAGGAGCGTCCCTTCCGTCTCAAGACGCAAAATGGGTCGGAATATGAGACGAAATCCCTCATCATCGCTACGGGCGCATCGCCCCGCAAACTGGACGTGCCCGGTGAAAAGGAATTTCTGGGACGGGGTGTTTCCTATTGTGCCACCTGCGACGGTTTCTTCTTCCGCGGCAAGGATCTGGTCGTTGTGGGGGGCGGCGATAGTGCTTTGCAAGAGGGCATGTTCCTCACCAAATTTGCTACGAAGGTGAAGGTCATCCACCGGCGCGACTCGCTCCGGGCGGGCGCGGTGTTGCAGGAGCGAGCGCGCAAGAACGACAAGATGGGTTTCATCTGGAACAAAGTTGTAACCCTGATTGAAGGTAACGGCAAGGTAGAATCGGTGCGGCTGCGAGATACGGTCACCGGAGAAGAATCGGCTATATCGGTCAACGGTGTCTTCGTCTATATCGGCCACGTCCCCAACACCCATCTCTTCGTCGGCCAGTTGGAGATGGATCATGAAGGCTATCTCGTCGTGAATGAGCGGCTGCACACAAAGATTCCCGGTGTTTTCGCCGCGGGCGAAGTCCACGATAAGGTCTTCCGGCAAGCCGTGGTCTCGGCAGGCTACGGCTGCATGGCCGCGATGGAGGCGGAGAAGTATCTTGCGAATTTGGAGAATTAGAGGGGGATATGACGCAACCGCAGAGGAGTGCAGACATCGTAGTATATGGCACGCGCTGGTGTGGGCTCAGCAACCGGACTCGCCGTTTGCTGGATCAACATGAGATTCCATACACCTACGTTGACATTGATGAAAATAGAGAGGCCGGCCAATACGTACAAGAGGTGAACCGCGGCTTTCGCAGCGTTCCTACCATCGTCTTTCCCGATGGCTCAGTCCTGGTGGAACCACAAACCTGGGAGTTGGAGCGTAAGATAGGCCTAGATGCCGGCAGTGCCCGCGCTCTCGGCGGCACCCGCTCCGACGATTACTGATACCCTGAAATTCTAAGGTCTTCGTAGAGACGAGCCGCCGGCTCGTCTCTACAAACCTCTAGGGTTTTATAACGGTTCGCCGGATTTCTCAGGATGGCACAGATGATGTAAAATGATCTGTGCCATCTTTTTTCTGCGCCCGCCACGTATTTATCCTGAGGAGCCACACCATGTACCGTTTTGAGGGCCCCCGTAAGGAAGTCCTTACCTGGCACGATGTGGATGCCCTGATTGACCACCTCATTCCGCAGTTCAACGCCGCGTACGATGCGCTCTTGATGATCACCCGCGGCGGCATTATCCCCGGCGGGCTCATCGCCGAGGCTTTGGACATCCGAGACGTTCTCACAGCCGCCGTGGAATTCTCTACCGGCGTGGAGAAAACCCTTTCCTGGCCCTCATTTCTACAATTTCCGGCGCAGGCGCTCCTGCGTGGCAAGCGCATCCTGGTGATAGATGACGTCTGGGATAGCGGGCGCACGATCATGTCCGTCAAGGGGCGCGTTGAGCAGTCGGGGGGCTACCCCGAATTGGCGGTGCTCCACTACAAGCCGAAAGAATCTTTATTTCCCAATGAAGCGCCTCATTACTATGCGGCCTTGACCGATGCCTGGATCATCTATCCGTGGGAGACAGACCGCAAGCCGCGCACCGTTCCCATCATCAGCCCAGGATAAGCATCTCACTCTCATCGCAGGGGCAATAAAAACTCAATGAACAGGCCCTTCGTCTTCATCAATGCTGCCATGACGGTGGATGGGAAGATTTCCACCGTTGAGCGCCGTCAGGTTCGCATCTCAACTCCAAAGGACATGGAGCGGGTGGACTGGCTACGCGCCAGCGCAGATGCCATCATGGTCGGCGGCCAGACTCTGCTGCGGGACGACCCCAGCCTCACCATCAAATCTGAAGGACTGCGGGCGATCCGTGTGCGCGCGGGGCGTCCTGAGAACCCTATCAAGGTCGGCGTCAGCACGCGCGCCGAACTGAAGGACGACTCCGACTTCCTGAACGCGGGCGAGGCGACCAAGATCGTTTTCACCACGCAGCAGGCCGACCCGGAAACGGTGCACCGTCTGCGTTCTTGGGCGGAGGTTCACATCTTAGGCGAGCGCGAGGTGAACCTGGAAGCGGCGTTGAGCCTTCTGTGGTACCGGGGCGTGCGCCGTCTGATGGTGGAGGGAGGTGGCACGCTCAACTTTGGCCTTCTCAGCCACGGCCTGGTGGATGAATTATACGTTCAGGTAGGGCCCCTCATCTTCGGCGGGGAGGATGCGCCGAGCCTGGTGGAGGGCGTAGGCTTGGCCTACACCGAGGCTCTGCGGCCCGAACTGCTGGACGTGGAACGGCTGCAAGATAGCGGCGTCGTGCTCCGCTATCGTGTGGGGCATAAGGATCAAGAAGGACGCGAATAGGGCTCAAGTGCCTGATTTACTCTAGCATGAACCTACCTCTCTTTGTCTCGTGTAATGGTGAGTTGAGTCCGGTGGGGGAAGCCCACGTCCCCATACGGCATCCGGCCCTCCTGGCTGCGTTCGGCGTCTATGAGACGGTCCAGGTGTCTCAAGACGTCCCCTTCCATCTGGCCGAGCACCTGAACCGCATGGCCTTCTCGGCGCGGCAGATTGAGCTGGAACTTCCTGCTGAGCCGGAGACCATCGGCACCTGGGTGCCGCCATTGTTGGCGGCCAACGGCGCGCCGGAATGCCTGCTCAAGTTTCTCGTCTATGGCCCCGGCGAGGGCTATCCGCCTCTCTGTTTTCTCTGGCCGGAGGCGATGCCCCGCTATCCCGAACACTACTATACCGGCGGTGCGGATGCCATCACCGTTGCTGCCGAGCGGACGTTGCCAACCGCCAAGACCTTGTGCACGTTGGTTAACTTCCTGGCTCGCCGCCAGGCCCGGCGCGCGGGCGTGCACGAGGCGCTTCTCCTGAACAACGCCGGGCGTGTCACAGAGGGTTCAAACAGCAACTTCTTCGTGGTACGCGAAGGCGTGCTCCTGACTGCGCCTGCGGCGTCTGTCCTTTCCGGCGTGACGCGCGATTTGACGTTGCGCCTGGCGCGTCAGGCCGGTATCCAGACTGGGGAGCAAGAATTACCACTGGCGGAGCGCGGAACCTGGGAGGAGGCGTTTATCACGAGCACCAGTCGCCACATCATGCCGCTGGCCGTGTTGGACGGTAAGCCCATCGGAACGGGGCGCGTGGGGCCGCTGACCCGCCGCCTGATGGATGCGTTTGTAGCGCACTTTCGCGAGGAGGTATCGCCATGACATTGAACTCACGAGAGCGAGTGCTGGCGGCGCTGCGCCGCGAGGAGCCGGATCGTGTTCCCTACTGCGAGTTGGGGATTGACCGGGCCCTTGCCCAAAAACTGATGGGTTGGGGCGGGCCAATTTCACAGGCTCGTAACATAGAAGCTAACGATTACCGCGTTGAAGAAGCCAAAGCCATCGCGTCGCGCCTGCACCTGGACAACATTTCCTACGTCCTGCGCGCGCCCGTGTATGCCGAGAAGCACCCCGGTAAAGATGGGCGCCTGTTCTACGGCGCAGGCATGATAAAGACGATGGCGGACTTGGTAACGGTCAGGCTTCCTGATCCTTACGACGACGCCCTCTATGCCGAGGCGGCGGAGTTTGTCAAAAACAAGGGCGACTATGCGCTCTGGTTTATCACCCGCGTCGGTATTTTCCCCACCATGCTCGGCATGGGTATGGAGGACTTCAGCATCGCCCTCTATGAGAATCGCCCCTTTGTAGAGGCTGTCCTTGACCGCTATTGCAACTGGACGGCAGCCGTCGCCGAGCGCGTCTGCCAGATGGGGTTTGATGCCTTCGTCTCCACCGATGACATGGCCTACAAGACCGGCCCTTTCTTCTCGCCCAAGATATTCCGTGAGGTGGTCTTGCCGGGCTACCGGCGCGTGGCGGAGAAGGTCACTCTCCCCTGGATTATCCATAGCGACGGCAATATCCTGCCGTTTCTGGATGATCTCCTGAGCCTGGGGATCGCCGGTCTGCACCCCAACGAGAAAGGTGCGGTGGACATCCTGGCCGTGACGCGGGATTACGGCAGCCGGGTTTGCCTCCTGGGGAACGTGGATCTGAATATCCTCACACTGGGCACGCCCGGCGATGTGGACGAGGAGGTGCGTGGCCTGATCCGGGACGTTGGCCCCGGCGGCGGGTACATCGTCACCAGCGGCAACAGCCTGGCCGGCTACGTGCAGCCGGAGAACGCGCTGGCCCTGAGCGCGGCGGTGCAGAAATATGGGCGTTACCCGCTGTAGTCATAAAACGTAAAGAGTAAAACGTGGCGGTGTGGACGAGGCCGGTTCCTCTGGGAGAGCCGGCCTCACCGTTATCAATGATGGGGAACCTGTGACCTCGTGCCATCGTCTTGAGAATAGAGGCGTGACGAAGAATCGCATCATTGCCCGCGTCTATAAAACGCCAGGAGGTGGGCGATGGCTGAAACCTCTTCGGGGCAGAAGGCAACCATAGCCAGATGGTTCTGCCTGTTCGGTCTTCTTGTGGTCGCGTTGGCGGCCGTTGCTTGTGCGCCTAAGCGTTCAGGGCAGGCTCTGACGACTCCGACGGTGATACCCTTGCCTGCAACAGTTCCCCCGGCTCCTGCCATATCCACGCAGGCGACGCTCCCTCCCTCGCAACAGCCAGCACCAATCCGCGAATCGCCTGAGGCATACAGTACGCGATATGCAGCCCACGAGACGGAGATGGTCATCCGCGCGACGACCTCTCCCTTCCCTACCCCTGCCCCGGTCACCGTACAGGTAGGCCCACCCGCTTTTGCCCTCGTCCGGCGCGATGACCTCTCTCTCCACGTACAACTACCGAAGAACACCTACCTGGCTGGTGAGGGTGGAAGAGGAGAAGTCACTCTGCGCAACGATAGCCCGGAGACGATTTATTTTTATTGCCAGCATTACGAGTGCTTCCGGCTTGTTGTGTTGGACGAGCGCGGCCACCAGCCTGCCCCGTGGCCCTTTCTGTCATCAATGAGGTTCGGATTTGGCAGGCCGGCTGAATTAGCACCGGGCCAGACCTATACCCAAACCCTTACCTTCCAGATTCCGCCTGAAGAGCAGGTTGCTGGTCATGCCTACGTTCTCTGGGCTGAGGCTGAGGTAAGTCGTGAAGCAGGTAGATTTGATAGATTGCTGCTCCGTCTGGAGGCAGGCCCGATCCCGTTGCGCGTGGTCCCGCCCGATGCTCAACAGCGGCTGCAGATTGAATTGCAGGCCAACGGAACGGGCTGGCGCGTGCGGGCGACCGATGCCAACGGCCAGGTGCCGTCCGGCCCCTTGTGGGGGATGCTGGACGCCGCTTCGTCCCACGGCAGCAGCAGCGGCCTTCTGCGCGATAGCGCCGATGGTACCTGGTCATTTAGCTGGGACATGGGGGAGGCCGGATTGAACGTGCGTGTCTGGGTCGCTGCTCCCGGCTACGTGACTGCAGCCGCTAACTATATTGCACCCGGCCCGACACCAGAGCCGGAGGGCGGAACTATCGTCTCGGAACCCGCCGTAAGCCAGGATTTCCCTTCCCTTGCGGCAGCCGAAGCCGCGTTCCAGTTGCGCATACACCGGCCTGGGCGGCTGCCTGATGGTGCAGTGCTTGATACGGTGCATGTCAACATCTCACCCGAGCAGAGGCACTGTGAGACTACAGGGCTATCCGGCAACTCAATGCGGTGCTCTCCCATTGTCCCGCAATGCGCGAACGTACTCCAAGTCTATCGTCTGCCCGGCGAAGCCTGGTTGGAGTTGTCCCAGATGAGCCCGGAGGAACGTTGTCCTCCTCCTGGCGAGTATTACGCCTCCCAATAGTCCTCAGAAACCCGGTCTGTGACGATAGGCCAGACCACAGGATACCTGATCCAGCGTTTTGGCTGGTGGGTGCTAGGCTGGAAAGTAGGTAGCGTAAGCCTGAATCTTCAAGCACCCGTGTCGTCCCTCTCTTTGGAGAGCCTACTGAGGATCGCTGCGGAGACGAAGGTACAATAGCAGCCGAAACCCAAGAAGCGAGGTTTGTATCCTATGGGGGATTGGCCTCGCTTCTTTCTTTTCCCTCTTCCTTCTTTCTCCGGAGCCCGCCCGAGGTTCGGGCTGTAAGATTCTCGCGCTATCTGCGATATACAGAGCGAGACATGACTGGTAGAGGGGGGCGATGTTGTTGCCGGTAAGAACGGTCACAGCGGGCGTATGCCGCGCCGCGTATCAGCCGAAACGCCGGCGGAGGCGGTTTAGGATCGCTACGTTCTTCAGTACAGAATCAGCGGTCGTGACGACTCTCTGAATCTGTGCCAGCACGTCGCCTTCTCCTTCCCAATGCTCGCGCAGGATCATCTCGCCCGCCTCGCCTGTGATGCGGACAACGCGGCTCAGTATGAAAGCCAGGGCCACCGTATCGTCCACCAGACCGATGGGCATGAGGACATCGGGGATCAGGTCAACCGGAGAGATGACGTAGAGGCTGACGGCGGCTAACTGCAAGCGGAGCGCAGCGTCAATCCTGGAATCCCTCAGCAGGCGGATCAAGAGGGCAAAGAGATCGGGCAGCAGCAGGAGGTATTCTTGTCTCCGGTCGCTGATGCCCGTGTTCTTTTTTAGCCAGGCGGCGATGCGCGCCCGCAATTTGGAGTAGAACCGTTCAGCGCGGTTGTAGTCATAAACGGTCAATTGCTTGTTCTGTGGGGTATCCATTCTACCATCTGATCAGGTCGCCCTTTTCACAGGTTCCGATACGCACTGCCTCTTGGCGCGATTTTTACAATCAGGATGACCAGTTGCTCGTCCTCTACAGCATAACTGATCCGCCAGTCACCCACACGGATCCGATACATATTTCCATAGCCAACCAACCTCACACAACCGGACGGTCTAGGGTCTTCTGCCAGGTCGGAAATCGCCCGCTCTATACGCCGTAGCAGATCTCTAGGTAGGCGGCGTAAAGCCTTTTCCGCTTGCCGCCTAAAAATAATCCGCCAACGCCGTTTCTCATTCACCCAACAGCCCTTCGGCTACTAATTCCGCCCGTATTTCCTCCCATGGCCTGGCGGTTGAGGGGTCGCGCTTCCATTCTTCATAAGCCTGCGCGGCCTCCGCAGCATCTTGCAGGTCTTCCAACGCCTCAATCAAATGGTTCCATTCATCAGGGCTGATCAGTACAGCCGCTGCTCGCCCGTGCTGGGTCAGTACCACCGGCCCCTGACTCAGCCTCGTTAAGATTTCATTCTGCCGCAGGCGCAAGTCAGAGATAGGGATAACTTCAGGTAGAGCAGCCATAATTACCCTCCCAATACAGCAAGAGACTGACTATCTATGGTCAATTATACGCTAATTCACCACCACGTCAAATCGTCCTCATCCACCGTCAGGTACGAAGCGATCTCGGCGACGCGCTCATCGGATATGGGAAAGAATTTTCCGCTCGCCGTGGCGTAGCGCGTGCCCGCTGCGTCCACCACTTCGCCGCGTGCGGTCACGTAGCGTCGCAAATCCTCGCCGAAATAGCCGCGTATGGTCACAGGCTGGCCGATAGAAAGGGGATGCAGGAAGCGCACACTCAACTCGCCCGTGACCAGCATCTTGCGCACACCCATAGCGGCGGCCCAACCCACGCCTTCGTCCAAGAGCGAACAGAGAATGCCACCATGTACCAGGCCGCGATAACCCATCTGCGCGTCCTGGGCCGCCCACTCCGTCCAGACCGTTTCGCCGTCGGTTAACCAGCGCACGTGCAACGTATGAGAATTGACCTGCGGGCTCCCGCAGACGGCACAGCGGCAGTAGGTAGGCAGGGTGTGGATGCTGGGCATTATTCTATGGGAGTCAACCAACGGTCATTCGCCGTGCCCTCAGAGGCCCAACCCTCGCGTCCGTTCTTATCCACCAACTGCCACCAGCGCCGCCCGTCGGCATCCACTGGCCCATCGCGCACCGTCAAGCGGGTTCCTGGCTCCACCCGCCGGTCCACGACAGCGTTAAGGCCCGCCTGGAAACGCAACGAGAGAGGTTGATCAGTAGTGACGACGACCTGGTCGCCCTTGCGCACGGGACGCGCGACAGGGCGCGGCTCGCCGACGTTGGGGGTCAACCAGGTCTCCCCGGTCTGGCTTTTCTCTGCGACCCAGCCCTTCAGCCCGCCTTGGTCGGAGACCTGCCACCAGTTGTAGCCATCGGCGACTTCAGGGCCTCCTTCCACTTTGACCAGCGCGCCAGAGGCGAAGCGGCCCAAGCGTTTGGCCTGGGTGCTGGCCTTCTCGCGCACGTTGAGGCCATCCGCCGCGACGACGCGCACCGTCTGCCCGATCTTCAACGCGCCTCCCGGAGGTGGAGGTATCGGTGTAGGTGTCGCCGTGGGCGGGGTCGTCTGGGGCGCGACCGTGGGGGTGGCCGTAGGCTGCGCGGGTACGGGGGTATCGGTAGCGGCCGGCGAGGTAAGGCGGGTTGCCGTTGTGGTCGGTGGCGGCGTTGGCGTTGGTCGGGGCAAGATCTGGCCGCAGGCAGCAAGGGTGAGCGTGGTCGCGGTGACGATAACGCTCAGACGTAGCAAGGGGTGGCTGGACATGAAACTTGCTCCCTCAGACAGTGGATAGTAGAAATTGGCAGAAGGGCCAGCAGATTCATATCTGCCGATCTATCTTGCCAGGCGCAGCCGAAACTGTCTGGCAAGAGAGGTTACGCGCGCGGTGCATCTGTCGGTTCGTAGCCCAACGCCTGCAATACGTCGTCCTGGCGCGTCCACATACGGGCCTCATCCCCTGATGTGGCGTGGTCGTAGCCCAACAGGTGCAACGTACCGTGGATCGCCAGGAGTGCCAGTTCGCGGGCCACAGGCAAGTTACGTGCGCTCGCCTGGGCTACGGCGAAGGGAAATGAAATGATGATATCGCCCAGGTAGGCTTCTTCGTCAGAGTCGGCCAGCACGAATTCAGGTGACCCTTCCCGTGCGCTGAAGGAAAGGACGTCCGTCGGCGTGTCGTTGCCCGCAAAGGCGCGATTCAACTCGCGGATCCCTTCGTCGTCGGTGATGACCAACGTGACTCTACAATCCTGTTGGCCTTCGGCGGCCAGCGTCGCCTGCGCCGCGGCGACCAGAGCCTCGGTGTTCACCAGTTCTGCAAAGGCCGGCGCGATCTGCACATCCACGGCACCGGCTGCGGGCTCAGGGGCTTTCATGGGGAAGAGAACCTGCTGCGGGCAGGGCCGAAGTCTTACCGGGCGATGACGGTATCGCTTTGAATCTACTCTGTTCCAGCGCGGGCGCGGGTTCCGGATACTGGATGCGCGGATGGTGGACACCCTGGAGGACGGCGACAAAGGCCTGGCGAATGTAGTCCAGGTCTCGCAGCGTCAGGTCGCTGGCGTCCAATTCGCCCTGGGCCAGTCGTTCGGCGATCATCTTGCCGACCAGGTGGTCAATCTCCTCGGCGCTGGAGGGACGGCAGGAGCGCACCATCGCCTCGCAACTATCTGACAGCATCACAATGGCGGTCTCTTTGCTGGTGGGACGAGGACCGGGGTAGCGAAACTCCTTGTCGTCCACAGGATCGGTTGTTGTATCGCACGCTTTGCGATAGAAATAACTGACCAGCGTATTTCCCTGGTGCTCAATAATAAAGTCTTGGATACGTGGCGGCAGGCGATATTTGCGGGCCAGGGCCAGCCCCTGTTTCACGTGGTCTATGATGATGCGTGCGCTGGTCTGCGGCGCCAGGCCATCGTGGGGATTGTCGCCATCTATCTGGTTCTCCGAGAAGAAATAGGGCTGGCCGATCTTACCGATGTCGTGGTAATAGGCTCCTACGCGGGCGAGATAGGCGTCGGCTCCGATAGCCTCGGCGGCGCGTTCGGCCAGATTGCTCACCAACAGGGTGTGATGATAGGTGCCCGGTGCGGCCAGCAAGAGTTGCCGTAGGAGAGGATGCGTGGGGCGCGAGAGTTCCATCAGTTGGAGCGAGGTAGTGACACCGAAGACCGACCCGGCGACGAGGAAACCGATGATGGCGATACTGGCCGAGATGCCGCCATTGATGACGGCAGCACTGGTGAGTTGTAGCGCGCCGGTCACGTCCAGGTTACCCGCCGGGAGGCGGAACGCAGCCAGGAGAGCCAGATCGGCGAGGGCTACCACGATCCCTGCCCACACGAAGGAGTTGGGCCGCTCGCCTCGTCCCAGGGCCAGCGTTCCTGCCAGCGATCCGACGAGGCTGTAAGCCATGATCTCCAAAGAGCCATCGGTCATGTAGCCGGTCACAAGGCTGAGGATGAGGGCGCTGAGAACGGCGAAACGCAGATCAATGAGCGCGCCGATGAGCATCGTCATCGCTGCCAGCGGGAAGATGAAGGGCAAGATGGTGTGGGTCGGTATCATCAGCCGTCCCAGCAGAGCAAAGGAGACCAGTAAAAAGGCCAGAAGCCAGGGTAGAACACGGCGAGACCAGAAATCGGGTGCGAATCGCTGGATGAAAGAACAGTAAAGGCTGGATATGATAACGGAGAAGAGGATCGCGCCGGCCCACAGATTCCGGCTCCAGGGACGTGGCCGCAGCCCCAGGGCCTCCATTGCTTCCAGCCCCAGAGGGGTAATGACCTCGCCTGCCCGCACAATGATTTCGCCCTGCTCGTAAGAACTGAAGACCGGCTCCACTCGCTCGCGGGCTGCCTGGTGTTCCGCGTTCGTTTTTTCCACATTGAGGAAGGTGTTGGGCTTGATGAGCGCGCTGGCGAATGCGCCGACGATCTCTGCTTCCTCTTCACTCAATTCCAGGCTCACGAGAGCGGGAACAACACGCCGCACGGCAGCAAGTTGGATTTCCCGAATCTCTTCTCGCATCGCGCGGTCAATGACGAGAGGAACTTCCTGGGCTATACGTTGCCAGGCAACGTCGGAGAGGGAGAGGGTGCGGCTGATGATGAGGGCCGGCACGTTGAGGTCGGGTACTGCGCTGACCGCTTCTATGCGTTCTGCCAGGGTGGCGTAGGCATCCTGGCGCACGGAGTCTATGTAGTTGAGTATGTCGCGGGCCCGGCTGACTTGTTCGCGGGCGACGCGTGCCTGGGGCGGGTCATAGACCTCGCGGACGGCGGCTTCGGCGCGCTTGCGTTCCTGATCTGTCAGGATACTGCTCATGTAATTGGCGCGGCGTGGGGCGCGAATGTCTTGCGCACTGACATCTCCCACGCGCAAGCCTACCTGACCGCTGAAAGGGAAAGGTGCTATGAGGGCGGCACACAGACCCGCGGCGATAAAGAGGCCAAAGAGAAAGGCGCGTACCTTGTCCAGGGCTGACGCTCTTTTCTCAAAGTGCATAGGGACACTGCCGCCGGTCCGTTCCTTCACAGTCATCAGGATATTCCCTACGGGCTAGAGTTTATCTGCCGGGGGCCGGAGAGGAGTTCGCGTGCGATCTGTTGCACCAGCCGCCCATCTGCCTGTCCTTTCAGCCGGGCCATGAGGGGTTTCATCACAAGGCCCAATTGCGTGGGATCGTTTGCTCCCACTTCGGCAATGACGGCGCGGGCTACGGCCTCAATGTCGGCCCGCTCCATCTGTTGGGGAAGATACGATTCCAGAAGGGTCAATTCTTGGCGCTCTACCTCTACGAGATCGGCCCGCCCCCCTTTCTGGAACTCAATGATAGATTCGCGTCGCTGCTTCGCCTCCCTGGCGATGACGGCGAGGATACCTGCATCGTCTAACGTTATTCTCTCTTCGCCCGCTGTTTCCGCGCGCGTGATCGCGGTCTTGATAGAGCGAATGGTGAGTTTGCGGCGCTCATCGCCGGAGCGCAGGGCCGCCTTCAAGTCGTCCGACAACTGTTCTCTCAGTCCCATAGTCTTCTGGAAGGCAAAGGGGCCTTCCCCAAAGCCGGCGGGCCGGGGCCGTCGGTCGTATCGGGGAAGGCCCCCTTCATATCAGGCTCCTGATAGGAGCTGTTAATTCAGACAAAAACGCAGCGCCGATTACTCGCTCAGTACCTTGCGGCTCTGCCGTCTGCTCTTGCGCCGCTTGGCCGCGGCCTTGCGCTTACGCTCTATGCTCGGCTTCTCAAAAAAGCGGCGGCGGCGCGCCTCGGACAAAATGCGATCAGCCTGAACACGCTTGTTGAATCGCTTGAGGGCTGCTTCAAACGACTCGCCTTTCTCAACGATGACCTGCGTCACCCGCTTCCCCCCCCTTCTGTATGCCAACTCCTCCTGCGCCTAGCCACAAGCAGACGTCAGGTTTTTTCAGGGTTGCAGCAGGATTATACCTATCACTGCCGCGAATGTCAAATTGTCCCGAACTAGAGCTATTGTGACTGTGTCAGGGGAAAGACAACCCTTTGCCACCGTAGGGGAGCGGCGGAATGGGCGTCTGCCGGATTTGTTCAAGAAGGGGCGACTCCTCTTGCACGAATAGCCCACACAGGGGGTCGTCATAGACGAGGACCCACCCCGACCGCGACGCCATCAAGTCAAAGGCCGGTCTCGCCCTCTTCACCAGGGCCAACTCTGTCCCATGCTCTCGCAGCAGCGCGTCCCAATCGCCCTCCCCGAACATGAACCGCAGGTTCGCGCCGTACACCTCGTCGGCATAGACCGTCTCGCGACGCCCATCTATGGAGACTTTGATCCGTGGGCCGAGATGCCAGATGGCATATTCCCCCCAATTGAAGTCAACGACCATGTTCCCGCCGACATCGCTCGCTTTGAGAAGGGCGACGGCGCGAACGGGGACATCGCTGGAACCGGGCTCAATTTGAATGTGGCGCAGCCTGGGAACGGCGAGGCTATGCAGGACAAGGAGAACACCGCACAGGAGGGCCGCGCCCCGACGCGAAGGGACTCTGGCAACCAGGCGGTTCAGCAACCGTCGCGGAACCCACCGCTCGGCGGCGTCCCCTATGTGCTCACCAGCGAAGGCGACGGCGGCCAGGGCGAAGAGCGGCGTGTGGCGCGCGGCTGCCAGCGGGAGGATCGCGATGACGGCCAACAAGACCATGAGCGTGGGCCGGCGCGGACGTCGGGTGAGTACGATGCCGATCACCGTAAGAAACGAGGCGGTGAGATAGAGAGTGCCCCAGGTGCTCCGGAAATCAATCGGCTGCCATTCGGCTATCTCCGGCCGGGGCACTGTTGCCGTGCGCAGGAGGAACGTCACCAACCCCACGCCATAGGGATTCAGCAGCGTTGCCAGGGGGCCGGCTATCACGATGAGAAGGATGAACCTGTGGGGCCGGGCGACGGGAGCCTGTAACCAGCGTTCGTGCCACACTCTCAGCGCCAGATAAACGAACCCCCAAAGCAGGAATATCCCCAGCCCGGCCAGGAAGCCGCCGTGCAGGTTGGCCCAAACGGCCATGATGGGGATGGCTCCCCATAGGCGTTGTGGCGAGCCATGCTCGGCAGCATAGATCAACAGGAGGATGAGCAGAAACAGGAAGTAGGTGAAGACCTGGGGGCGGATATTGAGGACGCCAGGGCGGAGGAGGAGTGAGAAGAAGCCCAGGAGGAGCCCTGCCGTGATAGGGTGCAGCCGCAACCGATAGAGATGCCGGTAGAGAAGCCCCACCATCAAGAGGCTGATGCCCACGTTGAAGAGGGTGAGGCCCGGAGGCCCCCAGCGGGAATAGAGGAGACCGTAAATGGCCTCGGCCAGCCACTCGTGATTGATCCAGGGCTGCCCTGCGGTCAGGTAGGAATAGGGGTCGCTGCGGATGATTTGCCCCGTCTGCCACAAGTCCAGACCGAACCGCACGTGTCCCCAGAGGTCGGGGTCGGCCAGCGGCGGCGTGAAGACCAGCGTGATCGCGCTCATCGCCACGGCGACGACAGCGGCGTTCCACCAGGTTGTGCCAGGGATAGGGCGCAATATCTCTACGGGAGAGGACGTGGGGGGCGCTCTTTTCAAACTCGCCCTCTTAATTCTCGACAGAAGTCATGGCTATCTCTGCTGGCTGCGGCGCCGGCTCTGCCACCGGTCGGTAATAGCGTTGGCCCGCACAGGCCCGACATAGGATCAACCCATCCTGCACGACCTCGCGCTCGTTGATGATCTCCTCGCTACACGTCTGGCAGGTTACGCGGTAGCCTGCTTTGCTCAGGAGTTTCTCCAGCGAGAAGGTGAGGGCGACTTCCTGGGCCGACAGAAGTTCTTCTTCCGGCATGTGCTGATAGCCGAGCAGTTGCGCCTGCCAGAGCCCCTTTGCCTCTGGTGCATAGACCCTGGCACGCTCCCGGATAGACGGCCTGGGCGCAACCCGGACGGCCCGTTGGGTCTGGACATCCACAAAGGTCGCGGCCACCTTGCCAAAGTCTATGACCCGCAAGGTGCGACGACCTATCCGGCAGCCGGTGGCGACGGCAAGGGCATCCGCGGCGCAACCGTCCGTCTCCACCAGGGCTAGCAGTCGCTTATCCTCTCGTGGCACGTCAAGGCCGAGCAGCCGCCCTGCCAACAGGCCCATGCGCACGCCTAACACCTGGCGCGGACATAGGTGGCGATGTTGGTCCGCGCTGGCTTGCAGCAACTCATCCAGAGATTTCACGTCTTCCTCACTTCTCCGCCAGCAGCCAGCGGTGGTGCGCCCAGACTGCCTTCACCTGCCAGAGGTACTGCGCGCACAAGGCCGGTCTAGCGTAATGCGTGCTTACTATGCGGCCTTTGCTCTGCGCTTGCGCGGGATCTTCGCAATCTGCATGACGAGCCGGAGGGCTTCATTCACGGCTTCATCGGTGGGAAATGCCTGCACTACGTCGGGAGCACGCACCACCACGTTCTTGCCTGCCCTCCGGCCGGGTTCATATCTGCCTTTGGGGACGACCGTCATCTTGGACAGGTCGTACTCGTCACGCAGTTCGTAATCTTCGGGATCTTTCGGCTTCTGCATAGAATCGTTCCTCTTTCTTTGTCGCTTTACGTGCGCTGATGATACGGATTCGTCCTTCACGATCCGTATGTGCGACGATTAACAATCTACCTGGTTTGGATAAGCCAATGGTGATGTATCGCTCCTCGTCAGTTGAATGTTCCTCGTCAATGAAGGTGATGAACATAGGATCGTTAAACACCGTCGCCGCCTCGTCAAAAGAGACTCGGTGCTTCTCCGTGTTCCTGGCTGCTTTGTCTGCATCCCACTCAAACTGTGCTTCTATTGTCAAAGGATGACACCCCTCAATTCACTTCTCCGGCAGCAGCCACAGGTAGTGCGCCCAGACCGCCTTCGGCTATCAGGGTGGTCGTTCACGCGCTCAAACCGTAAGGACATCAGCGCCGAGAAGCCAACCAGCGCTCAAGCGATTTCTTGCTCTCGCCGCTGCGCCGCCCGGCAAGCAGCCCCTCAATGCCGATGTGCTCATCAAGGTCAGGCCACTCAATAGCGTAGCCGTTGCCCAGCAATTGCCAGTTGCTCCGCTCCTGCGGGGTAGCGTGTACAAGCCGGGGATACCACGCCAGCGGGATCACAATGCTGCGGCCATCGTTCAGATCTATCGTTAGTTCCTCGTGGGTTACGAAGACGTTAACGGCGACAGGTTCTTTCTTCAAAACTGTCGGCATAAGGTGTTCCTGTTCTCGGCGGCCAGGAGTCGCGAGGGCTTGGTTCACCGAATTGCTAGGTAGTGCTGCCAGTCTGTTATGCGCTGGCTATCTGCTTTAGCCGAGCATAGACTGGATCATCTTTACTATGCACCAAGCCAACTTTTGGGTGGTACCGAAAACCTGAATGCTCCAGTGCAGCGGCATCAAGGGCCAATTGTGCCAGTTTACGAGCCAAGTCGTGGTATCCTCTCTCCTCAGTAATCACAGCTCGAACTGCATTCAAGATGTAGTGCTCATATGCAAACACCATGACCCTAGATCTCTCTATGTAGTCTTGTAAACCTGCGAGGGCCTCATCATACAGAGGAGTCAAGCCTCGTTCTACGACCATCCAACTGAACCGCAGGGCTGCACTGGTAATTACATTTGGACGTTTTTTCTCCGCCTGCAGGGCTTCGCGGAAATACACGATTGCTCCCGTCTCATCATCTAGAGCAAGAAGGCATTCTGCCTTTTGCTGGTATGCTAGTGCTAAATCGGTCGCATCAGGGTGTTCTTTGATCATCATGTCAAGCAGGGTGAGTGAAGCCCGCAACATTTCGTCTGTTCCTACCCCTTGAAGGTAATGTGCCTGAATCCTCAGATATTGGCTCCTGTTGCTTGGGGACCTACTCCTATTCAACCTGGCAAAAAACGCTTCCCGGTCGGATTGACTCCAGGTTGTTCTTCGATACCAGTCTATTCTGCTCACAGTAACCAGCTCCTCCTCACCTCTCCGCCAGCAACCAACGGTGGTGCGCCCAGACTGCCTTCACCTGCCAGGGGAGCCGCGCCCGGTCCAGCCAGGCGTAGCGCAGCACCCGCGCCCGCAACTCCGGCTGCTGCCCCAGGTAATAGGCCATGGTGCTCCAATGCCAGCCGTCGCCGGTGAAGCGCTCCTCCATGCGCCGCGAGCGGATGCCGAGACGGCGCAATACCTCCGCCGCGGGCATCACCGTATCAGGCCACGGCGGCACGTCCAGCACGCCCTGGCCCACGATGCGCAGCCCTGCCTCGGTCAGAATACGGCGGATGCGGCCCACGTCGGCCCAACCCTCGTCCACCTCGCGGAAGAAGGCCTTGTCCAACAGATGCTTGCGCAGCAGGTAGCCGACCTGGGCGCGGTTGGGCATGGCGACGAAGACGAGGCGGCGGCTGACGCGCGCCATCTCACGCAAGAGGGCCGCGGGGTCTTTCAGGAACCAGAGCCCGGCCCATTCCCACACGAAATCAAATGAAGCGTCGGCGAAGGGGAGCGCGCCGAAGTCGTCGTGTTGTTGAACGCGCACCGGCAACCCCAGTTCCTGCCAGATGCGCCGCACGCCCTCTGCCCGCTCTTCGTTATCGTCCACCAGCGTCACGTCGCAGCCTGCTTGCGCCAACGCCACGCTGTTGATGCCGCTGACGCCCGCCATGCCGAAGAGGGGCGCCTCCAAGACCGTGTGAAAGCCGTAGCGTCGCTGTAATTCCAGCAGGAAGTCGTTGAGGACGAAGCGCTCATAGACCAGGCCGAGCCCTTCGTCGTAGCCGGCAGGCGTCAGGTGGTGGCGCCAGTTCGCCAGGATGGTCACTTTTTATCCCCGGTGAAGATCACGACCAGCGTGTCCCCCTCGTAACGGGCTCCTTTTACCGGCAAACCGACCAACGCGCGCGGCAAAATCAGGTTGCGCTTCCAATTGCCGATGTGGATGACCAACTCGTCGGAGGCCTGGGTCAATTGAATCTGCTCTTTCCTCACCAGCGGCAACGGCAGCACGAGGCGATAGTTGCCGTTGGACTTCTCTACCTTCTGGACCTCGCCCGCAAAATAGAGGCGCGTGGGGTCGCTCGCGCTCTCCCGCGCCAGATCCGGGCCGTAGATGGCCGCGCCCATCTTGCGCAGCATCTCCAATCCAACGACTTCCTGGTCAAAGAGCGGCACGGTCAGGATAGGGAGCGGCGAGAAGGCTTCGTCCACCATCAGGCTATATTTGGCCTGGATCTCCTTCCAGGCTGCGAAATAGCCATCGGCCACCGTCTTGGGGATGATGCGGTTGGAGACGACGGCATCGGTAGCATAGCCGTAGAGGCTCAGGTAAGTGAAGGCCCGTTGCGCCTCCTTGATGACCATTTTCTCCGGGTTCAGCACCAGCCGCACCGAAGTCAGTTGGGGGTCGGTCAACATCTGGTGCATGCGGGCCAACTGGCCGTACAGGTCCTCTATCGTAGCGAAGAAAGAATCGTCGGGTAGCGGGATGTCACTGACGGCTTTCGTGAGGGGTCGGACCACGCGCGCCACTTGCCGTTGGATCGGGAAGATCCGCTGGATGTACCAACGCAGTACCTCTGGAAAAGCGAGAAGTTGCAGTGTCGCGCCAGTGGGTGCGCAATCCACGATGATCGCGTCGTACTGGCCGGAGTCGTGGAGATAGACGATCTGCATCAGACTTGCCAACTCCTCCATGCCCGGCAGGACGCTCGTCTCCTCGGCCTGCAGTTCGTCCATCCCCCGCCAGGCGAAGAGCGCGACCATGTATTCCCGCACCTTGCCCCAATACTTCTCCATTTGATGCAGCAGGTCAATTTCCTGTCCCCACAACCTGGGCGTGATCGGTGTCGGCTCGTTGCCCAGCGGCAAGTCAAAACTATCGGCCAGGCTGTGGGCTGAGTCGGTGCTAATGACGACGGTGCGATAGCCCAAATCGGCGCAGCGCAGGGCCGTCGCCGCCGCCACGCTGGTTTTTCCCACCCCACCCTTGCCCGTGTACAGTAGTATCCTCATTGAACTTTCTGACCCTCAATTTAGCAGTATTTTACCGCGGAGAGCGCAGAGACCGCAGAGTCAAGAAAAACGCTCTCCGCGCTCTCTGCGGTGTGTTTCTTCTCTGTTCTTATACCTTTGAGTGTAAAGGTCTAACTTGCTATCCCCTCC
>JADYZS010000028.1 GCA_020853075.1 Anaerolineae bacterium
CGGATCAAGAGCCAGCCATCGCCGGGCGTAACTGATAGCCTCCTCAAAGTCGCCCAGGGCGCTATGACAACGGGCCAACCTCTCCAACGCGCCGCCCAGGTCGCGGCGCAGGCTCTCGGTCTGGAAGAGTTGCCAGTCATCAAACCCAGGGCTATCGCGCAGGGTGAAGCCAGCCAGGAAATCGTCGCGATAGAGCGCCACAGCCTCGGCTAATCCGGCCAGGCAGGGTGGGCACACCGCGGCTGCCGGCTGGTTCTGCGCCTTACACTCCGACAGCAGACCCTGGAAGCGCACGACGTCCACCCAGAGGTCGGCGCTTTCCTTCAGGCCGATGCTCTCCCGGTCGGCGTCCAACCAATCGCCGGCGAGGGCTTTGTTGAGGGCTGAAAGGGTGCGGCGCAGGGCAGCGCGAGCCTGGTCGTATTCCGGCCAGAAGAGGGCAGCGAGCGCGCCGCGGCTGTGGCTCTGCCGCGTCACCGCGAGGTAGGCCATCAAGGCGACGGCCTTTCGGGTGTCAACTTCTATCTCCATGCCGTCGCGCTCCATGCGTGGCGCGCCGAGGAAGAACAAGGTCAGACGAGACAAAGGCTAACCTCCTGCCGAGAGGCAGGGTTATCATACAGCAAAGGATGCGAAAACGCAACGATAAGAGCGCCGTAACGTTCATCGTAACGATCCAGGGACGGTTGCTTCTTATAATGATGGTGAGCAAAGGGAACTGAAGCGTAAAACATAAAACGTGAAACGTAAATCGCTAGACGTCGGGGGACAAACATGGCTGAGAGCAAACGCTTAACCGCACGAGAGATTCCGATGGGCGACGCGGCGGTGGATGGCCTCCTGGCCGGCGTGGGCGCGGGCCTCGCGATGGCGGTCTATGTCGTCGCGGTTGGCCTGGCATCGGGCGAGGCAATGGCAACCATCCTCGGTCGCTTCGCGCCGGGCGAGAGCGCATCGCCGTTGAGTGGCGCGCTGCTGCACCTGGCGGTGTCCGGCGTGTACGGTCTGGTGTTCGGCCTGGGTCGCGGGCTCATCGCCCGTTTTTGGCGACATCGTCTCCCCGGCTGGCTCACGGGGTTGGCCTATGGCCTGCTCCTGCTGGCGCTTGCCAAGACCATCATCCTGCCGGGCACGGGCTCGGCGCTGCTGTCAATTCCATTTGCGCATTTCGCCCTGGCGCATATAATATACGGCTTGTCGCTAGGCTATCTGGTTGACCGGAGCGACGGGTATCGTTGATGCAGCCGGAGCATGTGAGTTTGTGGATGATAAGGAGTGACAAGTGATGACGCGTTCCAGGGTACGCGGGCTGGCTCTGGCGCGAGGTCTGTGGGTCATCCTGGCCGTCGTCATGGCCGTGCTGTGGCTCGCCAGCGTACCGGTCTTCTTGCAGCACGTTGCCGCCGGAACCGTGCCGACGATTGAATTAGCAGGGACCTTGCAGGTCTCGCACGAGTTATTTCAACAAGCGGCAGATGCGTGGGGCATATCGCTGCCGGCCTGGGCCTGGCTGGACACGCTGGTCAGCGGCTTCAGCCTGCTGGTTTTTTACAGCCTCTCCGGCTTGATCCTTTGGCGTGTGAAGACCTGGTTCGGATGGTTCACGGCAACAATACTACTGGTGGGCGGGTCAAACGGGATGAGCCATGCTGTCTATACGGCTCAACTTTCGCAACCCCTCATCACATTATGGCAATTGGGCGCGCTGGTCTGGCCCTTCTTTATGTTGTGGCTCTACCTGTTCCCTGATGGCCGCCCTGTGCCACGCCGGTTGCTCTGGCTTCTCGCCCCGGCACTTATGGTCTTCTTGGCGGCATTCATCATCTTCACCATCGCCACCTTCATCCCATTGTCCGAAGCCAACGAAGCGCAGTTGCAGCGGCTGGGTTCTGGCCCTATCTCCATAGCGCTGATTCCTCTGCTATTTGTACTTGCCTTGTTCGCACAGGTGTACCGCTATCGGAAGGTTTCCGGCTCGGTGGAGCGTGAGCAGGTGAAGTGGTTCATTTATGGCCTGCTCGTGGCGTTTCTGCCTCTTACCCTGATCGAGTCGGTTACTCCCCTGCCGGGCGAAATAGACACTCTCTTCTTCCTGGGTATACCGGCTGGCATTGCCATCGCTATCCTGCGCCATCGCCTGTGGGACATTGACATCATCATCCGCCGCACGCTGGTCTATTCAATTCTCACCGCGCTTCTTGCGCTGTTCTACTTCGGCAGCGTGGTGGTGCTACAGCGCCTCTTCACGGCGGTCAGCGGCCAGTCGTCTGCGGTCGCTCTCGTCATCTCTACGCTGGCGATTGCCGCGCTCTTCACGCCTTTGCGCCGCCGCGTCCAGGATGCTATTGACCGCCGCTTCTACCGCCGCAAGTATGACGCGGCCAAGACCCTCGCCGCCTTCAGCGCCACCGTGCGTGACGAAACCAACCTGGATAACCTGACCGGCGAGTTGTTGGCGATTGTCCAGGAGACGATGCAGCCGGAGCATGTGAGCCTCTGGATGAAAACGACCGCGGACGGCAGACCGCGCACGGAGAAGTGACGAGCGAGAGAGATATAGGGAACAGAGAGAGTGAAGGAGAAAACGCGACTAGACCCACTTATCCAGCCGCAATCCAGAGACTCGGCGGAAATGCTCCACATTGTTTGTGACAAGAGTCAGATCTGAGCTGCGAGCGGTGGCGGCGATCAAGATATCAAGGTCATCAATCAACGCGCCCTTCTGGCGCAATTCAGCCTTGATGGAGCCAAAGGCATGGGCACTTGCTGGATCGACACCGAGAACGGTGATTCCCTGCGCAAAGTCATTAACCGCCTGCTGGTTTGCCGCGGGCCGTGCAGAACAGGCTGCCCCGTAATACAGTTCTGCCAACGTGATAACCGAGATCGCGATCACATCGGGTCCCATGGCGGCCAGCCGTTCACGAACCGACGCGTGACCGCGCAAAGCAAAGACGCAAGTGTCGGTATCCAGCAGTGAATTCATAAAGCAGGTGTCTTCGTCTTGGAGCGGCGTGTGTCGTGAATATCGCGTAGAGTGGCTTCAATCGGGCGCTCATCTTGCCAGGCGCCCAACGACGTCCAAAACCGACCCATGTCCCGCGTCGCCACGGATTCAGTCACTGGCTCTACAAACGTCACAAGGACACGATAGGGCCCTGCAACCGGCGCCTTTTCCAGGAGTTGGATGTGTTGCCCGTCATAGATAGCGGGCACAGAAACCAGAGGCATTATACACTCCTGGTTGGGATTTCTGACCAGTATTGTAGCATAACCTGGCCCCACACGGAAACGAGTGACCGCGTGGGTCGCTGGGGCTATGAAAAACCGCGGACAGCGGGCCAGGGAGTACGGAAAGATGACACCACAATCTAAAAGCACGCGCCCGAGCGTGGGCAGGTATTTGCTGTGGAGCCTGGTGGGGCTTGCACTGGTCTATTGGGTTTGGATCGTTTTTGATTTGGTGACGCACCCCACTTCGCTTGGTTCTAACGCCGAAGCCGGCGGGAGTTTGTTCCGCTGGCTGTCGGGGTTGACCGGTACCTTCACCGTGCTGGTCGCCCTGTTCATTGTCCGGCGCGTGCCTGGCAATATCGTGGGGCCTCTGCTGGTCTTATGGGGCGTAGGCGCAACCGGATGGTCGCAGCGTATGGATTGGGGGGACCCTATCCTTTTGGGGCAAGTGGCCGCGGTCTTTAATCTGTACTTCTTCTGTATCTCGTCACCCGCCTTGAGCCTTCTCCTCTTTCATTTTCCGACCGGCAAAACGTATCCGCGCCGAATTGCACACCTGATCGTGCCGCTTACTATAGCAGGTTTTCTCGCCGGGGTAATTGTGGCCGTGACCTATACACCGAGGCAAGAAATTACTCTTGTCAACCCGATCTACGTTCCCATGTTGGTACCATACGCCAACCTCTACGGAAGGGTATTTGCTATTTCGGTGCTGTCGGCGTTCGTGTCACTGGTCTTGCGTTACCGCGCTGGTGGGATGCGCGAGCGTGTGCAACTGAGATGGTTTGCATGGCTCTTGTCCATCGGCGCAATCACGAGCCTCGTCACCACAGCCGTACCTTATGAGACGGTGAGGAGCAGTATCGGTCTACAGGCTGCTGTGATCATAGCCGTTGTCATGTATATCTTCTGGCAAGGTTTTCCGGCAGCGGCCATCGGCCTGGCGATGCTGCGCTACCGGCTATGGGACATTGACATCATCATCCGCCGCACCCTGATTTATGGTCTACTGTCAAGCGCATTGGTGTTGATGTACCTCAGCGGCGTGTTGCTGTTACAACGCCTCTTCACGGCGGTCAGCGGCCAGTCGTCTGCCGTCGCGATTGTGCTCTCCACCCTGGCGATTGCTGCTCTGTTCACGCCTTTGCGCCGCCGCGTCCAGGATGCTATTGACCGCCGCTTCTACCGCCGCAAGTACGACGCGGCCAAGACCCTCGCGGCTTTCAGCGCCACCGTGCGCGACGAGACCAACCTGGATAACCTGACCGGCGAGTTGTTGGCGATTGTCCAAGAGACGATGCAGCCCGCGCACGTGAGTTTGTGGATGAAACAGACCGCGGAGAACGGTCAGCGTCGCCAGTCTTCCGCCTGGACGCCCTGAAATGCCGCGTAATCGGAGGGGTTTGCAGTGACCAGGATGAGGTCGTTAGCCCGCGCGACGGCAATGATCTGCCCATCGGCAAAAGGAGGCGTCTGCCCCAGGCGAGTTAAGCGGGCCCGCTCGGTGGCGTGCCACTCTGCCGCTCTCGCGTCGTAAGGCAGGATTGGGAGCGACGGAGCGACGACCTGGTAGAGGTAATTCTCTATCGCCGTACGTCTGGTCGAACCGGGCAGACGCTGCAGACCAAAGAGCAATTCGTGCCATACGACAGAGGCGATGGCGATCTCGTCTTGATGGCGTTGCAACTGCTCCAGAACCTTCTGGTTCGGCAGCGGACGCAGCGGCTCGGAGACAATGTTTGTGTCTAGCAGATAGCGGAGGCTCACCAGTTCACCTCGCGGCCAGGGGAAGAATCCCGCAGCCCCGCAAAGACCTCAGGTTCAATGCGGAGCTCTTGAAGATCGGTGGTATCGCGAAAGGCCATGTAGGCCTGCCAGAAGCCAGTCTTTCTCGGCAGCAGGCGCTTATATTCCTGCATGGAGAGCAGGACGGCAACGGGTTCTCCGCGGCGCGTCAACTCAACCAGCGCGCTGCGCTCAACGTCGTGCACAATGGCCGCCAGATTGTTGCGGGCCTCAGCAATGGAATATCTTTTGGGCATGGTGTTCTCCAAATGGCTATCTTGATAGCCATTCTAATCGTTCTGCATCACTTTGTCAACTGCGCGAAAGGTGTAATCATGAAGCATAGAAAGACTTCATTGCTGGCCTGGGCGCTCTGCGGGATCATCATAGTCGCCGCATCGCTCAACGCCGCCGCGATCCTGGCTAACCGGTCTGCAGACATCAATGTGTTCAAGATTGCGCAAGTTGTGATTGCTGCTCTGATGGCTATTGTGTTTGCGGCCGTAGCGGCACTGATCGTCTCGCGGCAGCCCCGCAACGTGATTGGCTGGCTCTTGATAGCCCCGGCCCTGGTAATTGTGATACCGGCTGACCAGTATCTGAAGGGGTTCCCCAGCGCGTCGGACACGCCCACAGTGACGCTCCTGTTGGCCTTGTGGTACTCCGGTTGGGCGTGGCTGCTGCTCATTTTTCCTATTCTCTTCATCCCGCTCCTGTTCCCAACCGGCCGGCCGCTTTCACCGCGCTGGCGCTGGCTGATCGTTATCGGGCTTGGCATGTGCGCTTTCCTCATCTTCTTTGCTACCTTTATATCTACCCTCGGCGGTCCTACGGGCTTAGGATGGACGGTGCCGAATCCCATCGGCTTCTTGCCAGAGGAAAGTTTCCCTTACACGCTTTGGGTTGTCGTGCTACTGCTGTTGACTGTATCAAGTGCAGCATCGCTTTTTGTTCGATATCGGCGAGCTGCTGGCGATTGTCCAGGAGACGATGCAGCCGGAGCATGTGAGCCTGTGGCTGAAGCAGACCGCAGACGGCGGACGGTGACGGTTGTGAAGCAAAAAGGCGTAGGAGGGGGAATGAAGCGCGATTTCAGGAGTGTTCGGCGAGAAGAGCGTCAGGAGTGAGAACCCTTAGTCCTGTCACACGAGAGAAATGGCGCTCGTTGAGGGTCAGAAGTGGCAGTGACCTATCAAGGCAGATAGCGGCGATGAGCACATCCTTTACGCCAATATCATCGTTGCGGCGGATCAACTCCGGGTGCAGACTGGCTGCACGGCGGGCGGCGGCATCATCAAAGGGCACTATATCCATCACATCCAACAGAGTCTCTTCGCCGATCTGCTTCTGCGCAAAGGCCATGCCAAAAAGGAGTTCATATACCGTGATGGCCGTCACGTGGCAAGTGCGGTTTTGGATAGCCCGCTCGACAGCGGATGCCCCTGGCTCGCGCCCTTTGAGGAAGGCGATCAACACACTGGTATCTAGGCAGAGATGGGTATCGTCCACGACTTCCATGCCCGATCAATGGATGCTAACGCGCGGTCAAAGGCTTCGTCATCGGCGAGTATGCCACGCAGGGCAAGAAACTTGTCGAGACGGGCAAGGCGCAGGGTCTGACCATCCACAATGGCTTTGATTGCATCTCCCTCACGCAAGTTCAATACGGCCATCAGCCCGGCTGGGAGAGAGATCGCATCTTCATCGGTACTCTTAACGACAATCGTCATCGGTGATACTCCCTATCCTTATCGTCAGCGATTTCAATGACATTGTACCATCATCCGAAGAAGGCAACAAGCCCGGAGAATATTATGACCCTCCAAACCGAACCTGACACCCGCCTGCGCGGCCGCTGGCTCCTCGTCGCGCGTACAACCTGGATCGTGGTTGCTCTGCTGGGTATCGGCTTCCTGGCTGCTTTCGCGCCCCTCCACTTACGCGAACTACGCGCCGGCAATTTCAGTGGTGGGGCTAGCTTCTATGTATTCTACTACCTCACCTTGGCGGAAGCGCA
>JADYZS010000029.1 GCA_020853075.1 Anaerolineae bacterium
GGCGTACACGGCAGCCGCCTGCAGGCACGCGGGGGTGAGGGGGGAGCATATTCTTACGCGTAACGCCACTTCTCAATCGCTGTCCACCCACCGCGCTGCACTCATCTGGCATCTATGACAAAGAAACGCGTTGCTCCGCTCTCTCTCGGTTATCTAGGACCGGCCATCACTCTTTTGCTGGTCGTTCTTGCCGTGGTTGTGGTGTTCTGGGCCGCCACGCGCTCCCTCACCATCGGTGGGGTCGTGCGAGAGGAAGGGACCGCCCAGCCCGTGCCCGGCGTAACGGTGTACGTCGGCTCCTACGTGGCCGAGACCGACACCGAAGGCCGCTGGCGGGCCGTTGTGCCGCGCCGCCCGCAGATTGTCTCTTACCAGGCCGCGGGCTTCCTGCCAGTGGAGGCGCAGATAGTTCCCACCCTTTTCCCCCTGGTGATGACGGGCCTGGAGACGATGCTGGCTCCCGCTGGCATCTGGGGGTTGGTACAGAATGAGGCCACGGGGGAGCCTGTGGCCGGCGCGCAGGTGTACTTCGGTGATTATCAGGCTCAGACCGATGAAAGCGGCCATTTCGCGCTCAGCCACCTCCCCGATGGTGAAGGAATGTTGACCGTCGTTGCGCCCGGCTACCGCTCCATCCAGACTCCCGTATCCAGCCCGCGCCCGCCGGGGTCTGAACCGATTGTCCTGACCCTGGCCCCGACGTCGGTGGTAGGAACCGTCAGCGACGCGCGCACGGGCGCGCCGCTGGCCGGTGCGCAGGTGCGGGTCGCGGATGCCGAGGCGATCGCCGGAGCCGATGGACGCTACCAACTCTTTTATTTGTCGGGCGATGCCGAGGTGCAGGTCTCCGCGTCCGGCTATGAACCGGCCGTTGCTTCGTTGCAGGCTGTCCGCCATCTGGAGGCGGGCGAGGCATTGAACGTGGCCCTGGCCCCCACGGAACTGGCCGGGCGCATCACCGATGCGCGCAGCGGCGCGGCCATCGCCGCGCGTCTGACCGCGGGAGAGGTGACGGTGCAGGCCGACAAGGATGGCCGTTACACCTTCTACTCGCTACCGAAGGGCGTGATGCTGCGCATTGAGGCCGATGGTTACGATCCTGCCGAGCGGCGCTACGACGAGCAGGAAACCCTGGACGTGAAACTGACGCCGCGTTTCAGCGTCGTGCAGGTGACCGATGGCTTCCTGGGGAGCCCGTTAGCAGGTGTCGTCGTGAAAGGGCCAAAGGGAGAGGCGAAAACGGATGCTGAAGGGAAAGCCCTCCTCCCCCTCTTGAGCCCCGGCCAAGAAGTATCGGCGGCTCACGAGGGCTACGACTCTATCACCGTGCCGTATGAAGGGCAATCGGTCCTGGCGATTGCCTTGCAGTCCGCCCGCCAGACGGTCATCGTGCGCGACGAGAAGACGGGTAAGCCCGTCCCCGTCGCGACCATCTACGTCGGCGACAAGATCCTCTACGCGAAAGAGGACGGCACGGTG
The DNA here is from genome assembly GCA_020853075.1 of Anaerolineae bacterium. GTDB lineage: Bacteria > Chloroflexota > Anaerolineae > JADYZS01 > JADYZS01 > JADYZS01. The sequence goes on from JADYZS010000029.1 coordinate 1,480, forward strand.
AGCATGGTCCTCTCCACCTCTGCGCCTATCACGGTCAAGGCGGCAGGGTATTACAAGGCGACGAATGGCCCTACGCTCACCCTCGCCAAGCCCCTCAAATGGCAGTCTGCCGAGTGCCCTGCCGAGGCTGCGCCACCCTGCGCCGAGGTCCTTCTCACCCCCTTCAAGGCGCGGGGCATCTACTTGGGCTTCGGCTTCCTCAGTTCAACCAAGAAGATGACAGAATACCTGGACTTCGTGGCGCAATCGCCCGTGCTCAACTCCATCACGGTGGACGTGAAGAGTGACCGCGGGCGGTTGGGCTGGGATTCGCAGGTGGCGGTGGCGAAGCAGATCGGCGCGCCTCAGAAGATGGAGGTAAGCCTGCGAGACCTGACCAAATGGGCACACGAGAGAGAGATTTACGTGGTGGCGCGCATGGTCATCTTCAAGGACCATCCCCTGGCGAACAAAATTCCCGAATGGGGTGTGCACCGGGCCAACGGTACCATCTGGATAGACGGCGAGGAACTGGCCTGGGCCAACCCCTACCTCTCCGCCGTGTGGCAGTACAACATTGACCTGGCAAGGGAAGTGGCGGCGATGGGCTTTGACGAAATCCAGATGGACTACGTCCGCTTCCCTTCGGATGGCGACATCGGCGCCATCGTCTATCCGGGCATTGATAACAACGAGGAGAATCGCACCGCCTCTATCCGGGAGTTCACCCGCCGGTTCTATGCTGCCTTGCAGCCCTACCAGGTCTTCGTTTCCGCGGACGTTTTCGGCCTGACGGTGTGGGTCACGCCGGAGTCGGGCATGGGCATCGGCCAGCGGGTCATAGACATCGCGCCCAACGTGGATTACCTGTGCCCGATGGTTTATCCCCAGACCTTTGGGCCGGGCAATGCCGGCTATCGCGACCCCTGGAACTACCCCTACGAGATCGTCTATAACAGCACCATCCGGGCCCAAGACCGTATCCCGTCTCACACCCGGGTGCGTCCTTGGATTCAAGCCTACGGCTGCTGCGGGCGCGGCGGCCATTCCCTGGCGGAGAAGATGATCCAGCGGCTGGCCGCGGAGAACGCCGATTCCAGCGGCTGGACCTACTGGCACGCCGGAGGTGTGTACGACTCGGAGTTGTTCGGGCCCCTCCCTTCGCTAGAGGTATTGCAGGCGCAGGTGGACGCGGTGACCGGGCGCAAGCGGTAGGTCCGGTCGCGAGGGCTGTCGGCCCGGCTCTCATTATCCTCGGCCCCTCTTCTCCCCTATTTCACTGGGGAGAAGGGGGGCCGAGTGTTTGCCAGGTGAACCGGCCAACCGCGTACTTGTGGGGAGTCAGGGGAGCGCGAAAGGCATTGGTAACAACCTTAGATTTTCCGCATCTATTGACAAGGGGTGTATTTGTGATATAATATACTTATAAGCACATGTCGTTTCTCTCCGTGGTAAGTGGCAATAGCCGATCTCCACAACTCGCCGAGAGAAGATCATCTGTGCAGAGGAGGAAGAACATGAACGGCAATCGTACTACGGCATTGGTTGATCGGCGTCTATGGCGTTCTGTTTTCAAGCTGACCAGTGTTCTGGTTTGCGTTAGTTTATTATGCTTCTTCATCATACCCATTCTCCTCCGGCCAATCCCATCAGTGACGGCTCAAGGCACTCCGGGACTCTATAGGGTTCAAGCTGGACCCTACCCTGCTAGCCAAACTACCTATGGTACACGTGGCTATGCTAAACCTAGGCACACTTATGTAGATGAGGGTAGTTTCAAGGTGGAGTCTGTTTGGGTTGACGGGCCAGGTTTTGGAACTGCCGTTGAAGTAGGGTGGAATCTGTTTTATGGAGGTGAACCTGAGTTCTTCGCGCAATACTTGCTTGGCGGTGTCCCTTATGAATGTGACCATAATGAACGTCCCACTGAAAATGTATTTCATCACTTTCAGGTAGTTGGTGTCGCAGGTCAGACAACATGGGCATATTATCTTGATGGGGGGCAGCCTATTTGTACATCACCATCAGTTGGCTTCTATTATGGCGTGTCCGGTGGACAGGGAGAGAAACATAACACGGGTGATAGTTGCTTCACGCGCTGGTATGGTCTACAGTTGCAGACCTTTGTGCCGCCTAGTTATTATGAATGGAGAAACTGGCCGGGTCCGATGCAGGAACTACTTGATGAGGATAATAGCTGCTTTCTTTGTAAAGTCTCAAACACCGAATTCATTGTGAAATTCAACGGTGCGGCTTGTCCGTGAGTACGCCTTAAGGAGGGATGATCCATGTTTACGTCAGAACTGCTTAAAGTCCGCAGCAGGCGACTAGTCTTGACAGTTGTGGCACTTCTCATATTAGGGCTATTCGCCGCTGCGGCTGTGGACTTCAAGCAACCTCTCAGTGGCCTATCAACTCAGAGAGAACAAGGAATAGCAGGTGCGCTCGCGTCGCAGACTCAGGCACCTACTTCATCTGAGTCTATTCTCTCAAAGACAGTTGAGCATGAACCGCTCTTCTGGGGAGAACCAGTTGCTTCGTTGCAAGAAGCACGCGCTCTGGTTCCCTTTGCTGTACTAGTGCCACAATCCTTACCAGAGGGATTCAGTCTTGTGTGGATTGGCGCCCAGCGCTATTCCCTCCCCTCCGGACAAGCTACGAATCTGAATCTTGGGTACTCGGTTGGGGAGCATAAGTTCATCGTTGAACAACGCCAGGACGGCAGTATAATGCCGCCTGTGACAGACAATCTATTGGCCCAATTGAACCGTCACCAAAAGGCAACCATCAAGGGGTGTTTAGGCATCGGGCACGAACGAGAGACCGTTACTGTGCGAGGACAGGGCCAGCAAACACCTACTTCGGTGATGTGGTGGTGCGACGGTGTGATACGCACCGTCTTATCCTATGACTTGTCTCTTGCCGAAGTGCAGGCCATAGCGGAGTCAATGCAGTAGCCCATCTTCGTTCTCGCTTCTTCATCCAGACTGGCCGCACCCCACCAGGGGCGCGGCCAATTCTTTTTGGATGGTTGCCTTGACAACAAACCGGCACGATGCTACACTGCGACTTGTTCCGGAGGCCATAAAAAGGCGTGCACCGCAGCATTGACATTGACGAACAGGTTCCCATAGAGCCGGTCACCCGCGACGACCTGATCGCCGGGCTGCAAGAGTCGGGGCTGCGCACCAGCGACAAGGTCCTCGCTCACACCTCGCTCTCCAGCCTCGGAATCGTAGAAGGGGGCGCGCACACGATTATTGAGGCCCTCCTGGACGTCATTGGCCCGCAGGGGACGTTGATGCTGGCCTACTTCTATCCCCTTTACGACGGCGTTTTTGATTACAACAACCCGCCGCGGCCTTACACGGGGGCGGTGCCGCGGCTATTGCGCACCTGGCCCGGCACGATCCTGAGCACGCACCCGTCCCATCCCGTCGTCGCCTTCGGCCCCGATGCCCGCTGGTTGACCGAGGGCCACCATCGCGTGTCGGCCGTCGGCAAGGATAGCCCTGTGGACCGTATTGCCCAGGCAGGAGGCAAGGTGCTCCTTCTGGGGGTCAAGCAGTGGGCAAATACCACGATCCATACCGGCGAAGCCTACGCGTCCCCACCTTATTGGGGCCGGCCGCGCGCCGACCGACCCGCCGGTCGTTGGGCCATCCTGCCGGATACACCCCCCGGCCAGAGGGTTTGGGTGCCGCTGCCGGAAACCCCCGGTGACAGCGCCGGCTTCCACAAGATTGAGCCCTTGTTGGTAGAGCGTGGCCTGATCACCTTCGCCCGCATTGGCCGGGCCCGCTGCCGCCTGATGCCGGGCCGGGGCCTGGTGGATGCCGTGGTGGAGTTTCTGCACAGAGATCCCGCCGGGCTCCTTTGCGACCTGCCGGACTGTACCTTCTGTCCCTGGGCGCGACAAGTTCTCGTGACCGATTCTGATGCAAGAGAGGCTTCTACTCCCGATATCTCCTTACAAGGGTAGGTATTACCAGCAGGAAGTGACCGCGAGAGTACCTTTACCCCCTCACCCTCGTCCCATACGGCTAGTATCCCGCAAGGGGACGGTCGGCCGTTCGCCCTGGCCGTGACCAGCCGACCAGGGCACGGCACAGGGTACTCCACCCTGGGAGGGCGGAGCCCAACACAGGGAGTACCTGCGCCCACGGGACTTGCCCCTCTCCCCGGAGGGGAGAGGGTAGGGTGAGGGGCGATCACACTCTCGCAGCAGGTCGCTCACAGAAATACCTACCCTTGTCAGACCCCTGCCCCTCCCCTGTGAAACGGGAGCGGGTTGGGAGAGGGCAAGGCTAGGTATATGAACATGGTAGAACAAGAACTGGTCACAGGCGACGTGCAACTGGTCAGGCGGCTCAACCGGGATGCCATTCTGGGCCTGATCCGCCAGCGGGAGCCGATCTCTCGCACCGCCCTGGCGCGTCTCGCCCATTTAACCCCGGCTACCGTTTTCTCCATCGTGGACGAACTGAAAAGGGAGGGTCTCGTCAAGGAGCAGGGGATCGGGCCATCGCAGGGGGGCCGCCGCCCCATGCTCTTTGAGTTCAATCCCCGCTCTCACGCGGTCATTGGCATTGACATCCGCAGCGCGCAGGTGGTTGGAGTCTTGACCTATCTGGATGCGACGCCGCTGTTGACCATTGCCCGCGACTACGATTTGGCATCCGGGGCCGATGTGGTGCAACTGGTCGCCGACGTCATTCGGGAACTCGTTGCCGCTTCGCCCGTACCGGCCGGTAATTTGATCGGGGTTGGCGTGGCCGCGCCCGGCATTGTAGATGTCAATCGCGGCGTGGTGGTCAAATCGGTCAATTGGGGTTGGAACGATCTCCCCCTGCGGGATATCCTGGCGCAACAGTTTGACCTGCCGATTTACGTAGATGAAGATGACAACACCCTGGCGTTAGGGGAAGCCTCTTTCGGGGCCGGACGAGGCGTACCCAACGTGATCTGCGTGAAGATCGGGCGGGGGATCGGCGCGGGCATCATCATCAATGGGACGTTGTTTCGTGGGCCCGACAATGCCGCCGGTGAGATCGGGCATATCCTGGTGGACCCCGATGGGCCCCAGTGCTATTGCGGCAACTATGGCTGCCTGGATCGGATGGTCGCGGCCCCCTATATCGCCGAGCGGGCGATCAAAGGGCTCAAGAAAGGGGCCACCTCGTCCCTACGAGAGCGCGTCCACGGTGACCTGGATCGGATCACGGTTGCCATGATTGCCGAGGCCGCCAACGCGGGGGACTCCTTCGCCTGCCAGGTTATGGAAGAGACAGGGCGCTACCTGGGGGTCGCCATCGCCATGCTGGTCAATACCCTGAACCCCGACCTGGTCATCATCGGTGGAGGGGTGATCCTGACCGGCGCGCCCCTATTGGAGACGACCCGCCAGGTGGTACGCCTGCGCACCTTCCCCGCGCCCGGCCAACGGGCGCGCATCGTGCCGCCGCTGTTAGGCGTTGAGGCTCCGGCCATCGGCGCGGCAACCCTGGTGATGACCAAAGAAGGGCTTCTGCCCACCGTTCTTTCCGAACGGGCAGGATGATTGCTGAAGGCCCATGAACCGTCTGAGAGACTGTCTGAGAAGAACAGGCCGCCATCGGATAAAATCCGACGGCTGGTATGTGCAAGAAACCCGCAAAGCGGGTTTTCTAACCCGTTTGCCGTCAGTTTCTAACCGATGGCTGGGACTTCTTAGGATTCTTCTTTTATCCATCCTTCTGGCCGGGGCTGTCCTCGCGCCCGCCGCGGCCTCTCCCGTGGCGCGCGAATTGACCCCTGCCGAACGGGAACGGGTCTTTGAGCGTACCTGGTCGCTGGTCAACGACCTCTACTACGACACGCGCTACAACGGCGTGGACTGGCGGGAGGTGCGCACCCGCTACCGTTCCCGCGTCGCCGCCGTGAAGGACACCGCCGAATTCTATGCCCTCATGGGCGAGATGGTCGGCGAACTCCACGATGAACACTCGCGCTTCCTGTCGCCCGAAGCCGCGAGCCTCAACTCTTTGTTCACCGGCGAGATGAATGCCTTGCGCGGCGGTTTCATGGTCGCGCCGGTCACGGGCGGCGGCGGGCTGGTGTGGCGGGTGGCGGCGGGGAGCGCGGAGGAAAAGGCGGGGTTGCGCCGGGGCGACGTCATCACCGCGCTCAACGGCAGCAGCGACGACCTGTTATACCGGCTGCGTGGCCTCACCGCCCGCGTCAGCGAGACGATCACCTTCACCGTGGAACGATACGGAGAGCCGTCCACGGCCCTCGCCGTCACCTACCAACCTGGGGGCGTCCGCTTTCCCATCGCGGCGCGGCGGCTCCCCGGCACCCGCATCGGCTACATTGATGTGCCGACTTTCTTCGGTGACGACGTGGGCAACGAGATCCGGGCCGCCATCCGCGCGCTGGAAAGCGAAGGCGCATTGGAGGGTCTCATCTTGGACCTGCGGAGCAACAACGGCGGCTCCAACGCCGCGGCCAACACCACCCTCCGCCACTTCCTGCGGCAACGGGAGGACGAGTTTCGCTGCTTTCGCTGGCGCGGCACACCGCCGCCCTACGCCTGCCCCGACCGGCCCGATACGGCTCGCCCGCCCTGGCCCGACCTGCCCCTCGCCGTCCTCACCAACGGCCACGCCGAGAGCAACGGCGACGTGACCCCTGCCATCCTGCAATATTATGACCGGGCGCTCATCGTGGGCGAGCACACGCTGGGCAATACGGAGATGGTCAACGAATACACCCTGGACGACAACGGCGCCAAGGTGCGCGTCGCCATCGCCATGGCGGTGCTTCCCGATGGCCGCAGCATAGAGGGCACCGGCGTCCAGCCCGACATCCCGATCTGGCTGGGCCGCTGGGACCTGGCGCAGGGGCACGACCCCACGTTGGAGCAGGCGGTGATGGCCTTGCGCGGAGGCCGCGCCTGGCAGAGGCCGCGCGGCGCGGGGATCGCGAACTGATCTGGCTTCAAATAAACTCTGTAGGGGCACGGCATGCCGTGCCCCTACAGAGACTACCAGGAGGAAATCATGGACAAGTTCACCCCTTTTAACCTATCGGCGTTTTTCAACGCAAGCCGCGACAACGCGCCATTGATGCCGGGCGGCGCGCCGCCCTGGCAGCCGGAAGTGGCGGAGGCTCTCGCCACCATGCCCGGCGACGCACAGACCTTCTGGGGCATCCCTTTTCTCCTGGGCCCCGCCGAGGGCGGAACACCCTGCTGGGCCATCCTGGGTGCTTCGGCATCGCCGCTGACCATTCCCCTCTCCGGCCAGGCGACCTACCTCGTCTGCGCGCATTTCGCCAACAACCCGCCCGCGCCCAAAGACCGTGAGGGCGAGGTGGCCTACTATCCGCAGAACCCCGGCGAGCATCTGGCCGATTACGTCTTGGTCTATGCCGACGGGAGCGAGTATCGCCAGCCGGTGCGCAGCCGCTTTGAGATCAACCAGGCGATGGCCCGCAATCTCCCTTTCGCCGCCCGGCCCGACTCAGGACCGGAGGCGGTGGACTGGCGAGGACCCTTCCAGCCTCACGGGCCGGGCGTGTGGGGACGGTATCAGACTGGTGTCCGTTCGCTGCCAAGCCCTTCACCAGCGCACTATACCATCTACGCGCTCCCCAACCCGCACCCGCAGAAGGCGCTGCGGGCGCTGCGGATAGAGCCGACGGGACGCGACCGCTTTGCCCTGGCCGGACTGACCCTCTTCCACGGCCAGGAGAACCCCCTGCGCCGCGAGCGTCTCCAGTCGCTGCGGGTCACGCTGGCCGAGGGCGAGGAGACGACCCTGGAGGCGGCCCCCGTCTCGGTTGACCTGGGAACGGTAGTGCGCACCTTTACCGTCCCGCCGTTTGAGCCGGACGCCTGGCTGAAGGCCGGGTTGCAGGGGTGGGGCGAAAAGTCAAAAGCCGCGGGCGACCCTGCCCAGCCGGTTTCCCAATTCCTGACCGAAGTCACCGCCAGTTCGGATGCGACGTTGCAGGTCGCCGGGCACGAGGTGAACATGGGCCAGGTTCTCGCCCGCGGTGAGGCCACAAGTAGCGACGGCAAGGCGCGTGTGGAAGTCCTGACTCCCCACAAGGCTTGGGTGCACGTGACCGTTGAGGACGCGGCGACGGGCCGCCCGACGCCAGTGCGCATCCACTTCCGCTCGCCCGATGGTCGCTACCTGCCGCCCTACGGCCACCGGCGCGAGGTCAACGACTATTGGTTTGAGGACTACGGCGCGGATACCAAACTGGGCGATACCGAATACGCCTACGTGGATGGCCGCTGCCAGGTGGAGTTGCCTGTGGGCGAAGTGTACGTAGAGATTGCCAAAGGCTTTGAGTATCGCCCTGTGCGCCAGCGGCTCACCGTCGCGCCGGGAACGCGCGAACTCCGCCTACAGATTGAGCGACCCTTCAACTGGCGGCGCGAGGGCTGGGTCACCGCCGATACCCACGTCCATTTCCTCTCGCCCGACACCGCCTGGCTGGAAGCGCAGTCCGAGGGGGTCAACCTGGTCAACCTCCTGGCATCGCAGTGGGGCGAACTCCATACTAACGTGGGAGACATCCGGGGCATGGCCGCGGGCGCGAGCCGCGACGATACGCTGGTCTGGGTCGGCACGGAGAACCGCCAACACCTGATGGGTCACATCAGTCTCCTGGGTGTCAAGGGCGAGCCGGTCTTCCCCATGTGCGCCGCCGGCCCTGGCGAGAGCACCTTCGGCGACCCCCTCTGGCGCGCCATTGCCGATTGGGCCGACGAGTGCCGCGCCAAGGAGGGCGTCGTCGTCTATCCTCACTTCCCCAACCCGTACTGTGAAGTGGTGGCCGACATCATCCTGGGGAAGATTGACGGCGTGGAAATCCGCGACTTTGGCCGCGCCACGCTGGACACGATGGCCGTGACGGAATGGTATCGCTTTCTGAACCTCGGCTACCGTGTCGCCGCGGTCGGCGGCACCGACAAGATGATGTCGTCCATGCCGTTGGGCGGCGTCCGCACCTACGCGCACCTCTCTCGCGACGAGGCCTTCACCTTTGAGAATTGGGCGCGGGCTGTGCGCGCCGGGCGCACCTTCAGCAGCAGCGGCCCTCTCCTGACGCTGACGGTGGATGGGCACGTGCCGGGGGATGAGATTCGCCTCCCCGCGGGCGGCGGCACGTTGGAGGTGGAGGCCCACGCGCAGTCGGCGCAGCCCTTTGACGAACTGCAACTGGTCGTCAACGGCAAGGTGGTGGCGCAGGAGGCGAAGGCGAATACGCGCGACCTGCGGCTGCGGACGAAGGTACGGATGGAGGGAAGCGGCTGGCTCGCCGCCCGCTGTTGGGGCGCAGGGATCGCCTGGCACGTCTGGCCGGTGCACCTGGCCGCGCACACCTCCCCCGTCTATATCGTCGCCGGGGGACAGGAGGTGTATAATCCCTCCGATGCCACCTACATGATGACGATGCTGGAGGGCGGCCTGACTTGGGTGGACACCCTTGCCATCCCGGCGGACCCGGAGCGCCAGCGCCGCATCCGGCAACTCTTCCTGGATGCGCAAGCCCGGTTGGGCGCGCAGGGGCATACCCATTCACACTAGCAGCCATCGGATAAAATCCGACGGCGGTGGGAAGCCCGCAAAGTCCCGCTCCGCGGGGCGAGTACGGCTGCGCGTGGCAAACCCGCGGAGCGGGTTTCGTAGCCAGTGGCCGTCGGTTTCCAACCGATGGCTTTGCCCAGGAGGAACCAGATGGTCCTTGATGAGGTTCTCGCCGCCAACAAGAAATATGTGGCCTCGCACCGGCCGGTGCGTATGGACGCTCGCCCGCAGAAGAAGGTCATCATCGTGACCTGCATGGATGCGCGCCTGGCCGCCTTCCTGGAACCCGCGCTAGGGCTGGGCCGCGGCGATGCGCTATGGGTCAAGAGCGCGGGCGCGACGGCGGTGGATGACCGTGGTGACGTCGTCCGCTCGGTGGTTGAGGCCATCTACGCGTTGGGAGCGCGCGAGGTCTTGGTCATCGGCCACACCCACTGCGGCATGGCCCACGTAGATTTGGTAAAGATAACCCAGGAGATGCGCAGCCTGGGCGTGCAGCGGGAGAAACTCCCCATTGACGACATCGGCGCGTGGTTGGGTGTCTTTGCCGACGTGGAGCAGAACGTGCGCGAGGTGGTCAGGCGGCTGCGCGCCAGCCCGCTCATCTCTACGCGCGTGCCGGTGCATGGGCTGGTCGCCAACGTGGAATCGGGAGAACTCAAAATCGTGGAGCGAGGAGGCTAGAGACCCATGGCATCTGAACGGAAGATTCGCGTCCTGGTCGCCAAACCGGGGTTGGATGGGCACGACCGCGGCGCCAAGGTGGTGGCCCGCGCCCTGCGCGACGCGGGCATGGAGGTCATTTACACCGGCATCCGCCAGACGCCGGAGATGATCGCCGAGGCCGCCCTGCAAGAGGACGTGGATGTGGTGGGCCTCTCCATCCTCTCCGGCGCGCACATGGCCCTCTGCCCCCGGATCGTGAAGTTGTTGCAGGCGCA
>JADYZS010000030.1 GCA_020853075.1 Anaerolineae bacterium
CCGGCCTGTGCGTGCGCCGCGCGGCCAGGCGATTTCCTGCAAAGGCTGGCAGCAGGAAGCCGCGCTACGCATGTTGATGAACAACCTGGACCCCGATGTGGCCGAGAAACCGGACGACCTCATCATCTATGGGGGGCGCGGCAAGGCGGCGCGTAATTGGGAGTGCTACGAGGCAATCGTGCGGTCGCTGCGCGATTTGGAGAACGACGAAACGCTCCTGGTGCAATCGGGTAAGCCAGTCGCTATCTTCCGCTCCCACACGGACGCGCCGCGCGTCCTCATCGCCAACGCCAACCTTGTCCCCGCCTGGGCCACGCAAGAACACTTTGACGAACTAGACCGGCGCGGCCTCATCATGTACGGCCAGATGACTGCGGGCTCGTGGATTTACATCGGGACGCAGGGAATTCTGCAAGGGACATACGAGACGCTGGCCGAGGTCGCCCGGCAGCATTTCGGCGGTAGCCTGGGGGGGCGATTCGTCCTCACGGCGGGGCTTGGGGGTATGGGCGGCGCGCAGCCGCTGGCGGTGACGATGAACGAGGGTGTGGCTCTTGTCGTGGAAGCAGACCCCGACCGCGCCCGCCGCCGTCTTGCCACCCGCTATGTGGATAAGGTGGTAGATACGCTGGAAGAGGCGATGACGCTGGTAGAGGAGGCAAAGACCCACCAGAGACCGCTTTCGGTCGGGCTCATCGGCAACGCGGCGGAGGTATTGCCGGAACTGGTGGCCCGTGGCGTGACGCCCGACGTGGTGACCGACCAGACGCCCGCGCACGACGTCCTGAGTTACATCCCCGCCGGTCTGTCATCGGCAGCGGCGGATGACCTCCGCCGCCGTGCCCCGGAAGCGTACAGCCGCCGGTCAATGGACTCCATGGCCGCCCACGTGCGGGCGATGCTGGAATTGCAGCAGCGGGGTGCTATCGTGTTTGACTACGGCAACAACCTGCGTCAGCGGGCCTACGACGCGGGCGTGGAGGATGCCTTTGCCTATCCCGGCTTCGTCCCGGCCTACGTGCGTCCTCTCTTCTGCGAGGGAAAGGGGCCCTTCCGCTGGGTTGCCCTCTCTGGCGACGCCGCCGACATCCACGCCATTGACGACGTGGTGGTGCGCGAGTTCGCCTACGACGAGCATCTGGTGCGTTGGATCAAGATGGCCCGCGAACAGGTCGCCTTCCAGGGGCTCCCGGCGCGCATCTGCTGGCTCGGTTACGGCGAGCGGGCGCGCTTCGGCCTCCTCATCAACGAGATGGTCGCCCGCGGCCGCGTCTCCGCGCCCATCGTCATCGGGCGCGACCACCTGGATACCGGCTCCGTTGCCAGCCCGCGCCGCGAGACGGAGGGGATGCTGGATGGCACCGACGCGGTGGCCGACTGGCCCATCCTCAACGCGCTCCTCAACGCGGTGGGCGGCGCGACCTGGGTTAGTTTCCATCATGGGGGTGGGGTCGGCATCGGCTACTCCCTGCACGCAGGGCAGGTCATCGTCGCCGACGGCACGGCGGAGGCGGCGCGGCGGTTAGAGCGGGTGCTCACGACCGATCCCGGCCTCGGCATCGTGCGCCATGCCGACGCGGGCTACCCGGAGGCGGTCGCCGCGGCGCAACGGCATGGGATTAAGATGCCGATGCTTAAAGAGCCTCAATAACCTGCGGCCCGGCAGGCGACTGTACCAGCCGAAAGGACACAAACTCTCTGGGCTCCTCCACAGCCAGCCCAACCTCCACGATGCCCCGGTCTTCTGCCACGTCCTCGTCTGCCATCGTGTCCCGACCACAATGCACGAAATAGGCGTCCTCGGCCCGATTACCTTGCAGAACACCGGAGCGCCATAGCCTGTCCAGAAAGGTCGTAACCTGCGCGCGCAGGCTATCCCACAGCCGCTCGTCGTTGACCCGGCCCACCGCCCAGCCGGTGCCCGCGACCATCGCCTTTTCTACGCCGTTCACCAACCGCCGCACGTGGAGAGCGCGCCAGGGCGCTGCGCCGGACATCGTGCAGGCCGTGTCCAACACGATGCGTCCACCCCTGGCCGAGAGGTCGCGGATCGCGTTCACCCGCTGCTCTGCCAACTGCGCGCTATCGGTGTCCCGGAGAAGGAGTTGTGTGCCCAGGATGCCTTGAATCGTCTGGCCTGCCGGCGACGTATGCAGACCCTGCTGGCGGCCCAGGCGGGCCAGGATACCGGCGACGTGGCCGACCGGCGGCACCAGTTTGGGAGCCTTCGTGAGCGGGTCAAGCACCTCCAACCAGGGGTAGTAGATGGCCGCGTGGGAGGTATCGCGCGGGGCCGTCACCATATCAAGCGAGAGCGCTTCCGGCTGCCCGCCGACGATGCCAAACCGGAACAATAACGGCGTGCTGCAATGGGCTATCACCGCCGCCTGCACCACCAGTCCCCCGGTGTCGTCGGGCGCAGCCACCAGGCCGATGTCGGGAATGTCCTGCAACGCCGCCAGTCCGCGCCGTTCCTCCGGCGGCGCGAGGCGTCCGCCCTCAAAGTCGGCCACCGTTACGGGAGAGCCATCCGCGCCGTCGCGTAGGAAGGCAAAGTCGCGCGGGCGCGGGAAGCCACGACGTCGTTCATTCTCCCACCGGACGACAATCAGGCGCGATTGCCCGCGCGCCAGCCGCGCCAGGACGTAATCCGGCGAGCGCGGATCAGGCGATAGATGGTCGTAGCTCTCTTCCATGTCCGGCACCACGCGCGGCCGTGATGCGACGAAATCGGAAGGTGGCTCGGTATCCCAATATCGTACCGTCAGCCGGAAGCGGCCACTTCCTGTTTCTCGGATACGCACGGCGATGCGGTTACCCCACGCGCCGGGGCCTATCGCCTGTATTTGCAGCGTGCTAGAGGTCAGCGCGGCTATGCGGGCATCGGCAGGAACGACACGCACGATGTAACACCGCTGGCCGCCATTGCGAAAAAAACCGTCCACGGCATAGGCCAGACAGGAGAACGACGTATGGCCGCCGAACCAACTCACAAACTCCCGCCAATTCGTCACCTGCTGCGGCCAAAAGGGCCCGCGCGCCGTCTGGCCCAGGAAGGCGGCGGTGTTCATATCAGGGAGCGTCAGCGGTTCCGGCGTCTCTGCCGTCGCTGGTGTACGCTGGCGGCTCAACATGCAGAGGGCTCCAGATGATATGGTATAATGGTCGCTACCGGCGAAAACTGTGAGCCCCCGGATTCTCCTGGGGGCTCAACGAGTAAGACTGGCGGAGAGGGTGGGATTTGAACCCACGAGGCATTTCTGCCTACACGCTCTCCAGGCGTGCGCCTTAGACCAAACTAGGCAACCTCTCCACGTCAGGCGAATGGCCGCGCTGCACTCCACACGAGCACAGCATCATAGAAACAACACGGAGAACGTTCAATCTAGCATGACACCTATCATACCAACCGCGCTGCGTCTCTGCTACAATGGATAACGTCGGTATCCCGGCAGACTCTCCCCAGTTTCACTCTAGCGGAGAGGGTGGGATTTGAACCCACGAGGCTCATCGCCTACCCGTTTTCGAGACGGGCGCACTCGGCCACTATGCGACCTCTCCCTGCGTCCGATTATAGCATAGGGGCACCGGAGAGGCAAAACCCGGCAGCCATAAGGAATGATGCTCTGAGGCAAGGATGATAGAAATCAACAACCCAGCCGCGCAAGAGGACCCGTTGGAGAAACTGCGAGAGATGCGCGTGGTAGCCCAGGCCGGTGGCGGGCCTGAGCGCATCCAGCAACAGCACGAGAAGGGCAAACTCCTCGCCCGCGAACGCCTAGCGATGCTCCTGGACGAAGGCTCGTTCCAGGAATTGGGCGCGTTGGCTACCCATCACATCACCGACTTCGGCATGGCAGAGAGGAAATATCCGGGCGACGGCGTCGTGGCGGGCTTCGGCAAGATCAACGGTCGCCGCGTGGCCGTCTTTGCCCAGGATTTCTCTGTGCTAGGCGGCTCCTTCTCAGAAGTGCAATCCCAGAAGGTATGCCGCATCATGGATTTGGCCCTGGAAAGCGGCATCCCGGTCATCGGCCTCAACGACTCCGGTGGCGCGCGGATTCAAGAAGGGATACGAAGCCTGGCCGGTTACGGCGCATTGTTCACCCGCAACGTCCTGGCCTCCGGTGTGGTCCCGCAGATTTCCGTCATGATGGGCCCGTGCGCAGGCGGCGCGGTTTATTCACCTGCTCTGACCGATTTCACGGTCATGGTGCGGAAAATCAGCTACATGTTCATCACCGGGCCGGAAGTCATCAAGACAGTGACGGGAGAAGAGGTCACGTTCCGGGACTTGGGTGGCTCTGTGGTACACAACACCAAGTCGGGCGTGGCGCAATTCATGGCCGACGACGAAGCGCAGGCAGTCTTGCTCGTCAAGCAACTCCTCAGTTACCTGCCCCAAAACAACGCCGAGGATCCACCGCGCGTCACACCCTACGACGATCCTAAACGGATGGATGAGGAGCTGAACAGCATCGTCCCGCGCGATGATCGCCTTCCCTACGACATGAAAGAGGTCATCATGCGGGTCGCCGACCGCGACAGTTTCTTTGAGGTACATCCCTATTATGCAAGCAACGTCGTCGTCGGTTTTGGGCGAATGGACGGCTACAGCGCCGGCTTCGTGGGCAACCAGCCATCTCACCTGGCCGGTGTGCTGGACATAGATTCTTCGGACAAGATCGCGCGCTTCGTGCGCGTCTGCGATGCCTACAACATTCCCATCATAACCTTCGTGGATTCACCCGGCTACCTCCCTGGCGTAGCCCAGGAACACGCGGGGATCATCCGGCATGGCGCCAAGGTGATCTATGCCTATTGCGAGGCAACGGTTCCCAAGATCAGCGTCGTCACCCGCAAGGCCGTAGGCGGAGCCTACATCGCCATGAGCAGCCGCCAGATGCGCTCCGACCTCGCGTTCGCCTGGCCCACCGCAGAGATCACCGTCATGGGGCCGGACGGCGCGGTGAATATCCTGTACCGGCGGGAGATCGCCGCCGCCGCCAATCCTAACGCGGAGCGCGCCCGCATCATCGCCGAATACAAAGCCAAGTTCCACAACCCGTACGCAGCCGCCGACGTGGGGCAAATTGATGAGGTGATTGAGCCACGCGAGACGCGCCCGCGCCTCATCGCCGCGCTGGAGATCCTGCGCACGAAGGTATCCACGAATCCACCCAAGAAACACGGCCTGATGCCTGTATAAACCACTCCCTATGACGAATATCTGGTCACAAGCCTTCACGATCACGGTGGTCGGAATCGCTCTGGTCTTCAGCACCCTCCTTTTGCTCTGGGGTATAATGGCCGCGTTGACACGCCTCTTGCGGGTGCGGGCCGCGCCACACGGCGCGAAGGTCACCGCGCTGGTATCGCCCGCGGAAGAATCTGAAGACCACAACGCCAAGATCGCGGCGATCATGGTCGCCCTAGACCTGTACCAGACCGAGATGCGGCGCGAGGCCGCGCCGCCGGTACGAGAGCACCGTCCCGGTAGCCTGCCAAGCCGATGGGTTGCCATCGGGCGCGGCCGCCAGGTAGAGGGCCGAGAACTGCACCGGCGGTCATCAGGGCACTGAGCAGCAACCCGGAAGAACGAGGAACCCGATTCATGCGTACCTACCGCGTCAACATCGGCGGCAAGATTTACCTGGTGGAGATAGAACCATCTGTTGTCATGCCGATCCACGTGCGGGTCAACGGCGAGCCTTTTGAGGTAGAAGTAGAGTGGCAAGGCGACTCGCCGCGCGATACCGTGAGCCCTGCCATCCTGCCGCGGCGGCGCGAAGAATTACCCGTTTCAGCCCGGGTCGCCACGCCTGTCAGGCCCGTCATGCCGGGGCCAGGGCAGCCCCCTGTCGCCGTGGCCTCGGAGGAGCAAGGGGCGAACGCTATTCTGGCTCCCATGCCCGGTACCATCCTGGACGTGCTGGTGAAAGCAGGCGATACCGTGAGGCAGGGCCAGGAGGTATGCCTTCTGGAAGCAATGAAGATGAAAAACAGCATCAAGACTCCTCGTGATGCCCGCGTCGTTGAAATAGGCGTTGCATCGGGGCAGACCGTCGCTTTCGGTGACGTGCTCGTGCGGCTAGAATAGGAATCACTATGGACTTGAGCCGCTTGTCGGCGTTGACGAGTGGCCTGCAGGCGCTTACCCTCGGCCACGTTCTGATGATGGCGGTAGGTGGTCTTCTGATCTACCTTGCCATCGCGCGAGAGTACGAGCCTGTCTTATTGCTACCTATCGGCGTGGGAGCCGTCCTCGCCAACATCCCCTTGACCGGCATGACCGGGGAAGATGGCTTCTTTTCTATCCTCTATCGCGCTGGCATCAGCACCGAACTCCTCCCCCTTCTGATCTTCATCGGCATCGGCGCGATGACCGACTTTGGCCCCTTGCTAGAGAATCCGCGCCTGGTGATCCTGGGAGCGGCGGGGCAGGTCGGTATCTTCACGACCCTGCTGCTGGCCTTGCGTCTCGGCTTCGGCTTGAACGAGGCGGCATCCATCGGCATCATCGGCGCGATTGACGGCCCTACGTCTATTTACGTTTCCAGCCGCCTCGCTCCAGATCTCCTGGCTCCTATCGCGGTGGCGGCCTATTCGTACATGAGCCTCATCCCCTTGATACAGCCACCCATCATGCGCCTTCTCACCACGGAGAGCGAACGGCGGGTGCGGATGCCTTATACCTCACACCCGGTATCCAAACTGGTGCGCATCCTCTTTCCGATCATCGTCACGCTGGTCGCCGGACTGCTGGCTCCCCTCTCCACTCCGCTCATCGGCACGCTGATGTTCGGCAACCTGATGCGGGAATCGGGCGTGGTAGATAGGCTCGTGCGGGCATCGCAGAACGAGTTAATCAATATCGCCACCATCTTCCTGGGCCTGACCATCGGCTCCACCATGGTGGCGACCAGTTTCCTGCGCCTGGAAACCCTCGCCATCTTAGGGTTGGGGCTCCTGGCTTTCGTCGTGGATATCGCGGGGGGCGTTCTTTTCGGGAAGTTGATGCACGTCCTGTCCGGCGGGCGCATCAACCCCCTGGTGGGCGCGGCGGGGATCTCCGCCTTTCCCATGGCCGCGCGGGCGGTGCAGAAGGCCGGACAGGAGGCTGATTTCGGCAACTTCCTCCTCATGCACGCGATGGGCGCGAACACAGCAGGCCAGATCGGATCGGTGCTGGCGGGAGGAGTTGTGTTGGCCCTCCTGGCCGGATGATTGGTCCTCAGGCGTTTGGGAAGTACAAATATGCTACAGGCGGTCTCAGTTAGCAGGACGGTCACTCCCCTCGTCGGCCAACCTGGTTTCCAGGCCCACGTTCTCGCATCCTTCCGCTCCGCCTGCAATCTCCTGGCTGCCGATGGCAGCGTCGTCACGGTAGTTACGCGCGCCGTGGGTGACGGGCCTCTCAGTATCGTGGTGGACGGCGAGGAGGGCTTACCGACCTGTCAGGCCGGAGCGCCCGTGGTTGGCAACGGACGCGCGCTAGATGTCGGCGGAGCCTGGCAAGTCAATCTGGCTGGTGCTGCCGTGTGGGAGCCAACGCCCGACTACCGGGTGTTTCGCCGACTCACCACAAATGACCTGATAGCGGTTCTATCGCATCTGGGAGACCTGTTGGCAGCCTATGCGCCCTCAGAAAGCCTGGCGACCTTGCGCTCGTCGCGCTCTCAAGATGACAGGCTCCTTCCCTACCACCGGAGAGCGCAGAAGTACATTGCTTCTCTGCTGGTCGCCTATGACGCTGGCGAGTTGGAGGGCATCAGCGGGAGCGCTGCCGGACTCGTGGGCTTAGGCCCCGGCCTGACTCCGGCGGGCGACGATTGGCTCGCCGGTTGGCTGGTTGGGCTGCGGACGCGAGGGGCCTTCCTATTTGCCGAAGATAAGTTGGGCGTGACAGACGTGGCGAAGGCTATTCTTCACGCCGCGGAAGACCGTACCCATGTTCTCAGCCTGGCCTTGCTGCGCGCCGCCGCGGCCGGCGAGGTGAACGCACACTGGCACGCGCTCTTGCCCGCCATTGCCGAGAGGGACGTGCCAGCCGTGGAAGTCGCCGCCGCGGGCGTGATGAAGTATGGCGAGACTTCAGGTTCCGACATGCTGGCAGGATTTCTCTCGGCTCTCATGGGTTGAACAATTCGTGGTGGCGACGTTAGTGATGGCCCTGCACGAGGAGGCAACGAGATGGATCTTATCATTCGCAACGCTCATGTACGCGGTCGCGAGGAAGTGGTGGACATCGGTATCTTGGGCGAGCGGATTGCCCACGTCGCTCCGCATCTCAAAGAGCACGCCCCCCGTGAGATAGACGCCGAGGGCATGCTTGTCGCGCCGACCTTCGTTGAGCCACACATCCACCTGGACAAAGCCCTCATCAGCGAAGTCGTGCGCCCCAACGTATCGGGCACGCTGAGCGAGGCTATCGCGATTACCTGGGATAAGAAGCGCACTTATACAGTGGAAGAAGTGGCGGCCCGCGCGGAGCGCGTCATTGAATGGGCGGTGCAACACGGTACAACACTCCTGCGCAGCCACGTGGATGTGGACACCATCGGAGGGCTGACGCCGCTGAAAGGCGTAACTTTGGCCCGCGAACGCTATGCGGACCTATGCGAGGTGCAGATCGTCGCCTTCCCGCAGGAAGGCATCCTGCAAGACCCTGGAACGGAAGACTTGCTGCGCCAGGCGATGGCTGCCGGGGCCGACCTGGTGGGTGGGATGCCGCACAACGAGCGCACGCCGGAGGATGGCCGCCGCCACATAGACATCTGCTTCGCCATCGCCAAGGAGTTCAACGCCGATATTGATATGCACGTGGACGAAACCGACGACCCCAGCAGCCGCACCCTACAATACCTGGCGGCCCGCACTATTGAAGAGGGGTATCAGGGGCGCGTGACAGCAGGACATACCTGCGCGCTGGCCGCCTACGATGCCACCTACCGAGCAAAGGTCATCAGGCTGTTGAGACAGGCCGACGTGCAGATGGTCGCCAACGCCGGGACAAATCTCATGTTGCAAGGAAGGTTAGACCCCATGCCTATCCGCCGCGGTGTGACGCCAGTTAAAGAACTTTTGGCGGCGGGCGTGAACGTGAGCTACGGCCAGGATTGCGTGAAAGACACCTTCTATCCCACCTGGGGGCAGGCGGACCCCCTGGAAGTAGGGCTCATCACAGCCCATGCAGTGCAGTTCACCATGCCGCAAGACATAGAGACGCTCTTTGACATGCCCACGGCCAACGCCGCTCGTCTGCTGCGGCTCCCCGCGCAGGACTACGGTGTCCGCGAGGGAGCCATCGCCAGCCTGAATATCATTGCTGCGGCCAATGCGGCTGAGGCGTTCCGCACGCGGGCCGACCGGCGCTACGTCATCCGCCGCGGCCGCATCGTGGCTGAGACGGTGACGACCAGGAAGGTGCATCGTACACTATGAACCGTACTCTGCGTGTGCTGGCGCAAGTTTTCGTGATTCTGGCCCTCTACGCGCTCTTTGCGATCATCACCGGAACCATCGCCTGGCTGCTGGGCGCGAGCCTCAATGGACAGATCGGTTGGGGCTTCATCGGCGGCTCTCTTCTCCTCGTCACGCTTCTCTATCTTCTGCGAAGGCAACGTGCCGGGTAACCTGTGAGGTGATCACGTGAACGCCTATGCGCGGATACGAAAAGGTGAATACCACGATTCCGTTACGCTGATGCTGCTGACGAAGGAGTTGCTGGCCGCTCCGGGGGTGGCAGACGCGGCCATCGTCATGGGCACCGAGGCGAACAAAGCACTTCTGGCGGACAGCGGCTTGCTATCAGACGTCGTGCGGCAGGCAGAAGCCAACGACCTCATCATCAGCGTGCGCGCGGCGTCACCGGAGGAGGCAACGGCAGCATTGACGCAGGCGGAACGACTCTTGCAGGAGCGGCGCACTTCTCAAGCCGGGGAAGACGTCGTCTCCCGCCCGAAGACGCTCAAAGCCGCGCTCCAAGTAGCACCCGATGCCAACCTCGCGGTGATCTCGGTCGCCGGGCGCTACGCGGCGCGCGAGGCTCGCGCCGCGCTGGAGCAGGGCTTGCACGTCCTCCTCTTCAGCGACAACGTGCCGCTGGCCGACGAGATCGCGCTCAAGATACTGGCGTTAGAGAAAGGCCTTCTCTTGATGGGCCCGGACGCGGGCACCTCCATCATCAACGGCATCGCGCTGGGCCTCGCCAACGCCGTGCCACGGGGGCCGGTCGGCATCGTGGGTGCATCGGGAACCGGCATCCAGGGGATCAGCGTGGGGATCGCGCAGGCTGGAAGCGGCGTCAGCCAGGCTATCGGCGTGGGTGGGCGCGATCTCTCCGAGGAGGTAGGCGGCCTGATGATGGAGGCCGCGTTGCGTGCGCTGCAAGACGACCCGGCAACGAAGGTTCTCTGCCTGGTGAGCAAGCCGCCCGCGCCAACCATCGCGCGCCGCGTGTTAGAAACCGCCCGCACCAGCAGGAAGCCTGTCGTCGTCTGCTTCCTGGGTGATGACGGACGTGCCGTCCGTTCCGCGGGCTTATATCCCGCCGCGACACTGGACGAGGCAGCCATGGTCGCCGCAGCCCTGGCGCGCGGGATTGATCCTGAAACCGCGCTAGCGGAACAACGGCAGGCTGAAGAAGGCTTTCTGGCCCAGGCCGAGGGCAACCGCGCCCGCCTCAACCCTGAGCAGAAATACGTGCGCGGCCTCTTCAGCGGGGGAACCTTCTGCTACGAGGCGCAACTGGTGCTGCGGGATCTGGTAGGTCCCGTCCACTCCAACGCGCCCCTGGATAAGCCCATGAGACTGGCCGATGCCAACCGCAGCGTTGGTCACACTTGCGTGGACTTGGGCGAGGACGAGTTCACCGTCGGGCGGCTGCACCCAATGATGGACAACGGCCTGCGCATCCGCCGACTACTGAAGGAGGGAGATGACCCGGCCACCGCCGTCATCCTGTTGGACGTCGTGCTGGGCTACGGCGCGCACCCCGACCCGGCGGGCGAGTTGAGCGCGGCCATCGGGGAAGCAAAGGCCCGCGCGCAGCAGGCCGGTCGCCATCTGGCCGTCGTCGCCTACGTCTGCGGTGTCGCCAACGACCCGCAGCGCCCGGCGGAGCAGGAGGAGAAACTGCGGGCCGCAGGCGCGATCCTGGCGCCGTCCAATGCGGCAGCCGCGCGGCTGGCCGTCCGCATGGTCAGGTGAAAGATGAGCAAACCACTGTTTGGCGTACCCCTGAAGCCAGTGAACCTGGGTCTGGCAACCTTCGCCCAGTCGTTGCGCGACCAGGGCGTCAACGTCATTGCCGTGGACTGGCGTCCGCCTGCCGAGGGCTATGCCGACCTGACGCACACGCGCAGCGGGATAGATATAGACGCGGCCAACGCCGAAGCCCATCGCCGCATCACCAGCGGGCGACCACTCCTGGTCGGCATGGGCATCGCCCGCGAGACCATCCCCGGCTTCCACGCGCGGCTATTGTGCCACGCCGGCCCCCCCATCGCCTGGGAGCAGATGTGTGGGCCTATGCGCGGCGCGATCGTCGGCGCGGCCCTCTACGAGGGCTGGGCCAGCACCCCCGCAGAGGCCGCGACACTGGCCGCTTCCGGTGAGATTGACTTCGCTCCCTGCCACCATTACCACGCCGTCGGCCCCATGGCCGGGATCATCTCGCCTTCCATGCCCATCTTCGTCGTCAGGAACGAGACCTACGGCAACCTGGCTTATTGCACGCAGAACGAGGGGCTCGGCAAGGTGCTGCGCTACGGCGCATACGGCCCGGAGATCATCACCCGGCTGAAATGGATGGAGAAGGAATTGTACCCCACCCTGGCTCGCGCCCTTGATAAAACCGGGCCTATTGATCTGCGCGCCCTCATCGCCCAGGCCCTGCACATGGGCGACGAGGGCCACAACCGCAATCGGGCGGGAACGTCGCTCCTCTTGCGTATCCTGAGCCCCGCTCTCGTGGAAGCCATAGATGACAAGGCTATCGTGGCGCGCGTCCTGCGCTTCATTGACTCCAACGACCACTTCTTCCTGAACCTCTCCATGCCCGCGGCGAAGGCGATGCTGGAACCTGCCCACGGCATCCCCGGCTCCTCGGTGGTGACGGTTATGGCGCGCAACGGCACCGACTTCGGCCTCCGCGTCAGCGGCCTGGGCGACCGCTGGTTCATCGCGCCCGCGGGTGAGCCTGTCGGCCTCTTCTTTCCCGGCTACAGCCAGGCCGACGCTAACCCGGACATCGGCGACAGCGCCATCACCGAGACGGCAGGCTTCGGCGGCTTCGCCATTGCCGGCGCGCCGGCCATTGCCCAGTTCGTCGGCGGCGCGCCCGCGGACGCATTGCAAGCCACGCGCGAGATGTACGAGATTACCGTAGGCGAACATGCCGCCTTCACGGTTCCCATTCTCAACTTCCGGGGCACGCCGGTAGGGATTGACGTGCGCAAAGTGGTAGAGACCGGCATCCTGCCGCGCATTGACACGGGCATCGCCCACAAGGAAGCAGGTATAGGACAAGTCGGCGCGGGGCTTCTCACTGCCCCGATGGGCTGCTTCACGCTGGCGTTTGCCGCGCTGCGCGAGATGTAGCCGCCGCACCCTGCCGAAGTTGACCAACCCGCCATTTGGTGGTATAAAAAGAGGGACGACCGCGCTGGCCAGAAGAGAAGAAAGGGGTCTCTCCTATGGCGCGCCTGGTTCGTGCCCTGATCTCCCTGGCCTCCGTCCTCGGCCTGGCAGCGGTTATCTTCCCGGTAGCAGCCCGCCGTGTCCCCCCTTCCATGCAGCCACGCGCCCCGTCGGTCTCGGCTATCTTCTACCCCATGGCCGATACGACGATTGATTCCAGCGCGCCCGGCATCTCCTTCAGCAGCGACCTGTCCCTGCGTGTCGCCTTCACCACGACAACCGCCACCGAACAGCGCGCTCTCTTGCGTTTTGATGTTTCGTCAATTCCGGCAGGCGCAGTGATCAACATGGCGAGCCTGGTGCTGAAGGTCAATGCCTTGCAAGGGCCCAGCCCCCAAGCCTTGCAAGTGTACACCATCATTGGCGACTGGGATGATAGCGTTACCTGGGATACCCGCCCGGTCACAGGAACGCAGATTGTAGGGGTCGGCGTCGGCACCAGCGTCATGGTTGCCAGCATCCCTGCTGCCGTCCAGGGTTGGGTGGATAACCCCACCGCGAACAACGGCGTTGAGATCGTGGGCCCTGGCGGCCCTGACGCCTACTTGCGCTCTTTTGACAGCAACGAGGCGGCCAACGCGAGCAACCGGCCGCGGCTCACCGTCGTCTATTCATTGCCATGCCCCGACACACTGGAACCGAACGATTCCTTTGCCGAGGCCAGCGAGATCATCCCTGATGGGCGGTCGTACGACTCGTACATTTGCACGGGCGACGACAACGACCATTTCCGCTTCGCCGTGGAATCCGGATGGACGATAGGGGCCGACCTGCGCTCTCTCCCCGGAGACTACGACCTGGAGTTGTACGACCCGGGCCAGAGCCTCATGGTGCGTTCGGTCAACCCGGCGCGAGAGGATGAGCACGCGCAGGGCGTGGCAATGACCGGAGGTACCTACTACGTGCGCGTGGTGAGCGCGGGCGGGTCGGCAAGCCTGACGAACCCTTACAGGCTGAGCGTGACGTTGAAGGGACCGGAGACGCCGGAACCCACCCACACATCCACCGCAACGCCTGTACCCACCCACACTCCTACCGCATCACCCACCTCTACACCCACTCGGACGCCGACGGCTACCGCGACGGCAACGGTCACCCCTTCGCACCACAACGTCTATATGCCCTCTGTGATGAAACGCGCGTCTATCAGCACGCGAGCCAAGCGCCGCTGACGCCGAGAAGAGAAAGAAAGAGCCCCAGCATCCCGTGTGCTGGGGCTTTGTTTTTGATCTGCGAGGAGGGTCAGGCCCTCACCCCTGCCCCTCTCCCGCAAGGCGGTGGGAAGAACGCACCGTGTGCGCCAAGCCGTACTCGGCATGGTGAGTACACGGGAGAGGGGAGTCGGCTAAAACCCTCTCCCCTTCGGGGAGAGGGCAGGGAAGTCCCGCGGGCGTATATCATCCCCGACTGAGGGGACTCGCCGTGCGGGATGAGGGGCGATCAAACTCTCGCAGCAGGTCACTCACAAAAATACCTACCCTTGTCAGGAGGGGGATGGAGAAGGGGAACCTCTATGAGCGCACCCCCTTCAGGTAATTCTGGGCCGCGCCGGCAATCAGAGCGCGGTCGCCGGTCGCCACGTATTGGATGCCCATGTCAAGGTATCGTTTCGCGCCGGCCACGTCTGTCGCCATGATGCCGACGGCTTTGCCCGCGCCGCGCACCACCTTGACGATGCGCCCAATGATCTCCTGCACCTCCGGCCTCCCCGGCTCGCCGGGATAGCCCAGCGAATAGGATAGGTCAGTAGGCCCAATGAAGAAGACGTCCACGCCTGGAACCCGCACCATCTCTTCCAGGTTTGCCACCGCCTCCGGCGTTTCAATGTGGACGATGACCATCGTCTCCTGGTTCGCTTGCTCAATGTAGCGCGGAAACGGCAGGCCCATGCTGTACTTGGTGGCGCGCACGCCCGCCAGTCCGCGCTTGCCGAGGGGACGGTATTTGACCGCGTCCACCACCTGCTGCACCTCGGCGGCGGTGTTGATCTGCGGCAACTGCGCCCCCAGCGCGCCCGCGTCCATGTAGCGCAGGATGACCTGTTGTTGGTTCACCGCGATGCGCGTGATCGGTACGATGTCGGTGGCGTCGGCGGCGCGGATCATGTTCTCCACCGTCTCCAATTCGGAGATACCATGCTCCGCGTCTATCAAGACGTAATCAAAACCAGCCAGACCGCATAGTTCCACCAGCATGGGGGCAGGGACGGTAATAAAACAGCCGATGGCCGACTCCCCGGCACGGAGCCGGGCCTTCACTGTGTTGGTTCTCATGAGCCTCCTGGGAGATGACAAGGGATGTCCAGTTCCTTCGCCAATTCGTGCAGCCAGGTCAGGGATTGAGTATGTAGAGGGATGCCATGCCGCCGTCGCTCCTCCTCCAGGCGATGCTCCGCGTCTCCTGGCGTACGCACCGGTCCGTTCCCGTCGTGGGGCATCGCGTGCAGAGAGTGCAATGTCTGATCCACCCCGGCCTTGAACTCGGCAGCAGGGCGAAAGGCGTCCACCCGCAACGCCGCAAAGAAATGGCCGGGGACGAAGGGGGTCGCTGGCAGGGGCGTCGCCGGATCACCGACGAAGACCGGCTGGCCGTGAGACAGAGGCCGCGCAAGGGCTCGTACTGGCGCGCTCTCCATGCCAGTGAGGACCTGGCAGAAGAGATCAACCATGAGCGCGAGGCCATATCCTTTATAACTGGCAAGTTCCGGCGTGCTCCCCAGCGGGAGCGAATCACCGGCCAATCCCCGCTCCGGATCGGTTGTCGGCTGCCCGTCGGGGTCCAGGGCCCAGCCTGCGGGGATCGGCTCGCCGTGCATGACCGCCGTCTCAATCTTCCCCTGGGCCACGACGCTGGTCGCCATGTCTAACATAAAAGGCGGCTCCGTAGCCGAGGGAATGGCAACGGCCAACGGATTCGTGCCCAGGGCCCTTTGGGTTCCATAGGTCGCGCGCACGCGAGGCCCGGCCGCGGTCATGCAGATGCCTATCATATCGTGGGCCAGCGCGCGCATGGCATAAAGGCCGATGGCCCCCGCGTGGCTGGTATGCCGGACCGCGGCCCACGCGCTCCCCATCTCTTTCGCCTTCGCAATACACCGATCCATCGTCCAGGTGCTAACGACCAGACCCAATCCCCGGTCGCCATCCACCAGGAGCGTCGTCGGAGTCTCGCGCACGATGTGCGGGCGGGCACGCGGGTTGATGAGCTCCTTGCGAATCCGGTTCACGTACACGGGAAGCCGCACCATGCCATGCGTTTCAATGCCACGCAGGTCTGCCCGGATCAAGACGTCGGTCGCGGTAGCCGCATCCTCCGCGCTCATCCCTACCGATGCAAATGCGCTCTGACCAAACCCGCGCAGCGACTCAACGGCAACGGTGAGGTAGTTGTCTGTCATAGGCTCGCTCTCAAGAGGGCATACAGCTCTTCAGCCGGATACTTGCCGGGCAGTTCACGCTGACGGGCCATCTCGTTCGCAACACGGCAGAGCCCCTCGTTCAACGGCGCGGCCAAACCTCGCGCACGCGCCAGCCGCACGATCTCACCGTTAAGCCAATCGGTTTCCACGGAGCCGGTGCGGCGCGCGAGGCTTAACCAGGTAGAGCCGAGATACCGTGTGCCCGCAGGCAACTCGGCCCCTGCCATGAGGGGCGAGACCCTGCCGCGAAACTTCTCCGGCGGCTCATAAGAGATGCCGGCGCGCCGCAGTATCTCCTCGGCTTCGGCTCTGACCGCTTTCGTCAGGGCCTCGGTGTCGCCCTTGCCATCGGTGATCGCACCCACAGCGTTGCCCAGGTTGCCTATCAGTTTGGCCCACTTCGCCTGCATGATGGCCGGATGGACGCGGCTGGCGTAGCCTGCGCGCTGCAGAGCCGCTGCCATCGCACCGGCCAGGTCTTCGCTGCCTTCAGGATAGAGCCCGACCTCAATGACACCCGCGCGCCGGGATGGCGCGGTGGTGACAATACCGGGCGTGTCGTAGATGGCAGGCACAAAGACCATCATCCCGTACACGCGCCGAAAAGCGCGCGCGACTACTTCCTCGTTACCCACGCCGTTCTGCGCGCAGAAGATGGGTGTCTCCAGGGGAAAGACGCGCGCCAGATCGCCGACAGCCGCCTCCGTGTCTTGCGACTTGACGGCCAGCAGGATGACGTCGTCAGACTGGGGTTGAATCTCGTCATCCGAAGACACCGCCGCTATCCGCACCGTGAGTGTTCCGGCAGAAGTAATCAGGCGCAGCCCGCGCGCAGAGATGGCCGCAGCATGAGTCGGGCGAGTAACCAGCAAGACGTCCTCACCCGCGCGCGCCAGGTGCCCGCCGACGGCACTCCCGATAGCCCCCGCACCAAACACGACGAACCGCATCGCGCCTCCGACGGTGCAGTATAACTGCCTTTTGTAGTGTACGCAAAATGAGGCGGCAAGGGCCCTTTCAAAATCATGAAACGGAGCACAGAAGTGCTGATCTTGTCTCTCTGAGGCGTTGACCGTCGGTTGCCGTGCGCGCCCTGCCGGGCGCAGCCCGGCACAGGGGAAACCGACGGCAACCGGCTGGGAAGCCCGCTCCGCGGGCCTGAAACAAACATATAGCCGTCGGATTTCATCCGATGGCGGACTTTGACACAGCCCTAATGAGATGGTGGTGGGGCCAGGGCCGGCGCGGACGAAAAACAAACGTCCTGTGCGGCAGGACGTTTGATCCACATACCTACCCCTGAGATCGTTGCTAGGCTGCGGCGAAGGGCAGAACACCTTCCAAGTCTGGCACAGGCGAGGGCCGGTCCAGGTTATCGTATTGCCCATAGGTACGCGTGGCCCAGACGAGCGCGCCGTAGTTCTCCGGCCTGGCCGAGGCGTGCACCGTGTTGCTGGACGAGATGATCCAGCCACCGCCGGGAGCCAGTTCCCGGATGCGGCGGCGCACCTCGGCCACCAATTCATCTACGCTCCAGTAACTCAGCGGATCGCCCGTATCTATGCCGCCGACGACGCAGATGCGGTCGCCGTACATCGCTTTCACCTTCACGATGTCCATCCCCGCGCCGGGGTCTGAGGGATGGAAGGCGTCTATGCCGGCGTCCACCATCTGTCTCAATATGGAATAGATGTTGCCATCCGTGTGCTTGATGACGTACAGGCCGAGGCGCTTGGCCTCCTGCACCACGCGCGCTAAACCGGGCAAAAAGAACCGCTCAAAGTGCGCGGGCGACATCATCGGCCCGCTCTTGCCGCCGTAGTCATCGCCCAGAAC
>JADYZS010000031.1 GCA_020853075.1 Anaerolineae bacterium
AAGCAATCATCATCTGCCTCCAAATGCAGAACATCGCTGCCCGAAAAGCCTGCCCTAGCAATGTGCTATGTATAGTATATCACAGAAAATGAGTTGTGTCAATAGGTACAAACCGATTTTCATTTGACATTTCTCCCATCCTGTGCTACACTTTCATCGTGCTACCAGAGGTCCTAGCCTGATGCAGAGGGTAAGGAAATCTGCTGTGTGTTTCTCTGATTTGTACGAGCGTGTGCATCACCATTTGCCAGGGTGAGCGCAGTCTGAACTGCGAGAGTTCTGGCGCGCCACGGAAAGACTAGTGAAGCACTAGTCTTTTTTGTTATTAGAGAAGGTTAATCTCTGCGAAGGGTCTTATACCAGGAAGCCTGATGGTCACTGTATGGGACGGACGCCTGCCGCACGGCGTAGCCGACATTTTCGGGGTTGATGCCGCCCGCCATATCGCCTTGCGCCGCGCCCTGCGCGATGTGTTCACATCTTGGGCTTACCAGGAGGTCATCCCGCCGACCTTTGAGTACGCCGACACTCAGGCCGCGGAGTTGAGCCCGCAACTGCGAGAGGAGATGTACCGCTTCGTAGATCGCGATGGCCGTGCCCTGGCGTTGCGGGCTGATTTGACCGTCGCCACGGCCCGGATCGTGGGAACGCGCCTCTACGACCAACCGCTTCCTCTTCGCCTCTTCTACGTGGGCCACGTCTTCCGTCACGAAGAACCACGTGCCGGGCGGCGGCGGGAGTTCACGCAGGCAGGCATTGAGTTGGTCGGCGCAGGGAGCGCCGAGGCGGATGCCGAAGTGTTGGCTATCGCGATGACGGCCTTGCAGCGGGCGCAACTCCCGCGTTTCCAGTTGAACGTCGGGCATAGCGGCTGGTTCCGCGCGCTCCTCGCATCCGTTGCGATAGGTGATGCGGCCGGCGAGAGGCTGCGCATCGCTGTGGACCGTAAAAGCAGCGCGGCACTGGCCGAGGCCGCCGATTCGTTGCCGTTGAGCGAGCCTGTGCGGGCCGCGCTTTTGGCTACCCCCGGCCTGAGCGGTGGGCCGGAGGTGTTGCAGCGGGCTGCCTCTCTCGCGCCCAACGCCGAAGCACAAGAAGCCATCGCTCGCCTGGAACAAGTCTATGCCCGGTTGACCCATCGGGGGTTGGCCGACTACGTTGCCCTGGACCTGGGCGAAGTTCGGGGTATGCAGTATTACACGGGCATCCGTTTTGAGGCTTTCGCGCCGGGTCTGGGTGTGCCACTCTGCACCGGCGGGCGGTATGATGGTCTCCTGGCGCATTTCGGCCCTTCTTTGCCCGCGGTAGGATTTGCCTTGGAACTGGAGCGGCTCTTGTTAGCCTTGAGTCCTTACGATCTTCCGTCTGTTACGAACGCGCCGCACGTCGTCGCGGCTGCGGGCGCGCCGCGGGCGGCCTGGTCGCTTCTGCAGGCGGCGCGGGGGCGCGGCTGGCGCATAGAAGAGGATGTCTTAGGACGAGACCGCCAAGCCTTGTTGGCCCATGCACGAGGGCGCGGCGCACAGACCGTCTGGTGGTGGGACGGCGAGGATGCCGTGCAGGTGATAGCAGGGGTGGCGGTGCGGCGTCTGACGTTGGCGGAGCTGGCGCGCGAACTTGAACGCGCCCCTGAACCTGGCGGGAGTGTGTGAGACCATGGCAAGCCTCACCCTCGCTCTGCCCAAAGGGCGGCTCCTGGGCCCTGCGGTGTCATTGCTGAAGCATCTGGGCTACGATGCTTCGGCGTTGGGCAACGGCTCACGCAAGTTGATCTTGGACGACGCGACGGGCGCGCTGCGCTACGTCCTCGCCAAGCCCGACGACGTGCCGGTCTATGTGGAGTATGGCGTGGCGGACCTGGGGATCGTCGGCCAGGACGTGCTGCGAGAGCGTGAGCCTGATGTGTATGAACCGTTGACCTTGGGGTTTGGCCGATGCCGTCTGGTGCTGGCCGCGCCGCGGGCTCGCTCCCAGGTGAATCTGCGGTTGGAGCCTGTTCTGCGCATCGCCACCAAGTATCCTCGTCTGACCAGTGCTTACTTCCAGCAACGGGGGATGGCTGTGGAGATCATCCGCCTGTCGGGGTCGGTGGAGTTGGCTCCTGCCACCGGGCTGGCGAATTTGCTGGTGGATGTGGTGGACACAGGCCGTACCCTGCGCGAGAACGGGCTGGTGGAGGTGGAGACGCTCTTGCGCTCGGAAGCGACGTTGATTGCCAACCGCGCTGCCTTCAAGTTGCGCATGACGGAGATAGGGCTTCTGGTACGGGATATGGAACGCGCGACGCGCGAAAGGGCGGATGGAGGTCCTCGTGGCTGAACTGCTGTTGCGCATATACGACGATCTTGACGAAGCCCGTCGCACCATCCTACGCCGTGCCCTATGGGAAGAGCAGACTATACCAGAGGCTGTGCGCGCAGGTATCCGCCGCGTCGTGGGCAGAGACATGGCTCCGGCAGAAGTCGTCGCTCTCATCCTCGCCGATGTCCGGCAGCGGGGCGACGCGGCGGTGCGTGCCTGGACGCAGCGGGCCGACGGCTTGACCATTGACGACCTGGAAGTACCTCCTGCTGCCTGCCGTGCCGCCCTTGATAGCCTGGATGCCGGCCTGCGCAGCGCATTGGAACTCGCCACCGAGCGGATCGCGCTCTTTCACGAACGGCAGCCTACGGGCTCCTGGGTGGATTTCGGCGGCGACGGCGCGTTAGGCCAGATCGTGCGTCCTCTGGCTCGCGTGGGACTCTACGTGCCAGGTGGGACGGCCCCTTTGCCTTCATCGCTCCTCATGTCAGCCATCCCGGCGCGGGTGGCGGGCGTGCCGGAGATCGTCGTTTGCACACCGCCGCAGCGCCCCGACGGGCGCGTTTCTCCCGTTATTCTGGCGGCAGCGGCTCTTGTGGGTGGGGTGCGCGTTTTTCGCATCGGCGGCGCGCAGGCGGTGGGCGCGCTGGCCTATGGCACCGATTCGGTGCCGCGAGCCGACAAGGTCTGCGGCCCCGGCAACCTGTTCGTGACCCTCGCCAAACGGCAGGTCTATGGTATAGTTGGGATAGACGGACTCCCCGGCCCGACGGAGACATTGGTGGTTGCCGACGATGCCGCGCATCCCGCCTGGGTCGCCGCGGATTTGCTGGCGCAGGCAGAGCACGACGTGCTGGCTTCCGCCATCCTTGTCACGCCGTCGCGCCTGTTAGCGGAACGGGTGCAGGTTGAGGTCGCGCGGCAGATGGAAGAGTTGGGTAGGGCAGAGACTATCGCCGCATCGCTGGCCGGGCGGGGCGGCATTGTGCTGACGGCGAATCTGGCCGACGCCGTTGAGGTTGCAAACGAATATGCCCCGGAGCATCTCTGCCTTCTGGTGCGAGAGCCCTGGCAGTGGGTAGGGCGGGTACAGAACGCGGGGGGCATCTTCGTGGGCGATTTCTCTTATGAAGTCCTGGGCGACTACGTGGCCGGGCCGAGCCACGTGATGCCGACCGGCGGCACGGCCCGCTTTGCCTCGCCTTTGAGCGTGGCCGATTTCGTCAAGCGCATCAGCCTGATCGCCCTGACGCCGGAAGAAGGACGGCGGCTCGGTCCCGCTGCTGCCAGGCTGGCCGAGGCAGAGGGCTTGAGCGCGCATGCGGCGGCGACGACGCGACGCCTCGCGGAGTGAGGACTGATTTGTCATGAGCCAGGTTAGTATGGGGCAAGCCTGCGACATTGAGACATTGTTGCGCCCTGACGTGGCAGCGATGGAAGAATACACGCCTATCTTGCCCTTTGAGGTGTTGAGCGCGCGGCTCGGCCTGCCGCCGGAACGCATCGTCAAGTTAGATGCCAACGAAAACCCCTATGGCCCTTCGCCCAAGACCCTCGCGGCCCTCGCGGCCTTCCCGTATCACAACATCTATCCTGACCCGGAGCAAACCGCACTGCGGGCCGGTCTCTCACGTTACCTGGGCATCCCTGCCGACCGTATCCTCGCCGGCGCGGGTGCGGACGAATTGCTGGACCTCATCTGCCGCCTCTTTCTCTATCCAGGTGACGCGGTCATCGTCTGTCCGCCAACCTTCGGTATGTACCGCTTTGATGCCTTGATCCAGGGGGCGCGCGTCGTAGAAATCTCCCGGCGAGACGATTTTACCCTGGATCTGGACGCGATAGAGAAGCACTTCGTCTCGCCGGATGACGCTCACCCGCCCAAGATTGTCTTCTTGACGTCGCCTAACAACCCGGACGGCGGGCTTATCTCCCAGATAGCACTGCGGCGTCTCCTTCGTCTCCCTGCGGTCATCGTCATGGATGAGGCATACACCGAGTTCGCGGGCGAATCGGCATTGATGGTGACCCATGACCATAGCAACCTGATCGTTCTACGCACCTTCAGCAAATGGGCTGGGTTGGCCGGGTTGCGGGCGGGCTACGGAGTTTTTCCGGCTGCTGTGATGCGGCATCTGTGGAAGATCAAACAGCCTTACAACGTCAGCACTGCGGCAACAGTGGCGGCTCTCGCCTCGTTGGACGACCTGGCTTACCTGCACGAAAACGTGCGCCGCCTGATCGCGGAGCGCGAGAGGCTGCAACGAGAACTGGGACGTTTTGACTTCTTGCAACCTTTTCCCAGCCGAGCCAATTTCGTCCTTTGCCGCGTCATCGGGCGCGACGCGCGCTTCCTCAAGCAATCTCTGGAACGGCGCGGAATTCTGGTGCGCTTTTTTGATCGCCCAGGTCTGCGCTCTTGTATCCGCGTGAGCGTGGGGAAGCCGGAGCATACGGACGCCTTGCTTACGTCGCTACGGGAGGTCTGACATGCGCTCTGGTACTATCCATCGCGTGACGAATGAAACGAACATTGAACTGACGCTAGAACTGGACGGGCAGGGGACCCACGAACTCGTCACTCCTGTACCGTTCCTCAACCATCTCCTTAGTCACGTGGCGGTACACGGCCTCTTTGACCTGCGGGTGAGAGCACGGGGTGACATGGAAGTAGATGAACACCACACCGTGGAAGATATCGCGATCTGTCTGGGGCAGGCCCTGGATCGGGCTCTAGGCGAGCGCAAGGGGATTGTACGAATGGGTCATTCGTACGTGACGATGGATGAGACTCTGGCGCGCGTGGTGGTGGACTTGAGTGGTCGCCCCTATGCTGTGATTCAGGCCGACTGGCAGGATGAGATGCTGGGCACGCTCAGCACACAAATGGTCGCCCATTTCATGGAGACGCTCGCCGTGCATGGGCGGCTCAACCTGCACGCGCAGGTGTTATACGGCGTGAATGACCACCACAAAGCCGAGGCCCTCTTTAAGGGTTTGGGGCGTGCGTTGGGCACGGCCATACAACTAGACCCGCGACGCGGCCACGTCCCTTCTACAAAGGGAACCTTGACCGCGTGAAATGGGCAGGGAATTGTCGTCCATAACCCCCGGCCAGGCACTTCGTGACGCGCGCAGGCGAGAAGACGAGGAAATCTTTCTCCGGCTGCGAGAGCGTACGCTCAGCATAGAGTTGGAGGAACGCAGCCAGCGGTTGATAGAGGAATACCCGCCCGATGAGCCACCGCCGCCTGGCGAGGCGGACCTGCGACGCCAATGGCAGCGCGAACTGGAACTGATTACCGCTGTCCTGGCTGCTTCCTGTTCCGAACCGATGGAGCAGGTGTTGCGTCGTTGGCTGCGCCGGGTACAACGCAGGGCAGTAGAGTTGGCGGCACAGCCGCGCGGTGGCTCTCCTTATCCGCCCGAATATTGGCGGTGTGAGACGGATCGGCTCGTCCTCACCGACCTGCTACGCCGCTGGTGGCAATGGCAGGGTGGACCGCAGAAGAAACAGAGGGACATTTGAACCAAAGAAACTTAGCTCGGCGCATTGTCAGCGGCATCCTAGGCAAAGATGGCCGTATGCAAGATTACCGATCCATGTGGCTGGATGATGTTATGGTGGAACGTGCCACCTGGGGGGCGGGTGAGCCAGAACGGATCGGCCTGATAGTGATCGCCGATGAGGGCTATATCTGGGTTCGCTTCTGGCTGCCCGAAGATGATGCGGTGGTGACGCGCTTTTTTGATGCCGGCCTGGCGCCTGTGGGGGTGTACATAGATGTAACCATGCCTCTGCTGAGGCGAGAGCAGGGTTACGAAACGCTGGATCTATACCTGAGCCTGTGGATCACGCCGGATGGGCGCGTGACTGTGCTGGACGAGCAGGAGTTTGAGCGGGCCGTATCTGATAGCACGCTGGCGGTTGGAGAGGCGAAGTGGGCGGAATATCATCTGCGAGAACTGACTGCCAAGATCGCCCGCGGGCACTTCCCGCCGCCGCTGGTGCGAAATCTCCGCCTGGACAAGCAGAAAGGGACATTAAACCAGCCTGCGGGTTGAGCCTATGATCGCTATCCTGGATTATAGAGTGGGTAACGTGCGCAGCGTGGAGAAAGCGCTGCAGCGGGCTGCCGCTGAGCGCGGCAGCCTTAAAGGTCTTCCTCCCGTTTCGGTTGTGCTCACGGCAGACCGTGACGTGGCTCTGTCCGCCACGGGGGTCGTCCTTCCCGGCGTGGGCGCGTTCGGCGAGTGCATCACGAACCTGCGCAGCGCGGGCTTTGAACCGATGATCCGCGAGGTCATCGCGCGTGGTATTCCGCTCCTGGGTATTTGCGTGGGGATGCAGATGCTGTTTGACGTTAGCGAAGAGATGGGCGAATGGCAGGGACTTGGCATCCTGCCGGGGCGTGTTGTGCGCTTCAGGGGAGATCTACGTGTGCCGCAGATCGGTTGGAACCAACTTCATTTCGTACGTGCTGATCCTTTGGTTGCCCAGGTGAACGAGGGGAGTTACACCTACTTTGTCCACTCGTATTACTGCCATGCTGCCGAACCAAAAGACGTCATTGCCACGACCGATTATGGTATCCCTTATCCCTCTGTCGTCGGTCGCGGGCGTGTGTGGGGCATCCAATGTCACCCGGAGAAGAGCCAATCGGTGGGGTTGTGCATCTTGGGCAACTTCCTGGCGTTGGCAGAGGAGGGCGGTGCATGATCATCTATCCGGCGATTGACTTGCGCGGTGGGCGTGTCGTTCGTTTGCGCCAGGGCGCGCCCGAAGCGGAGACCCGCTACGGCGATGACCCGGCTAGCATCGCGCGCCGCTGGGCGGACGAGGGCGCGGAGTGGCTGCACGTGGTGAATCTGGACGGCGCGTTGGGGCGCTCCGGCAATGAGGATGTCGCCCTCAACTTGCGCCGCCTGGCTGAGATTCGGGCCGCGGTCTCCCTTCCCATCCAATTCGGTGGTGGGCTCCGGTCTGTGGAGGACGTGGCACACGCGCTGGAGTTGGGCGCGAGCCGGGTGATCCTGGGTACGGTAGCCGCACGCCAGCCGGGAATCGTCGCGCAGGCGATAGCAAAGTTCGGGGCCGAGCGTGTGGCCGTCGCGCTGGATGCGCGGGGCGACCACGTGGCCGTGTCAGGCTGGCAGGAGAAGACGGGACTGACGGCCATTGGCCTGGCAAAGCAGATGAAAGCGTTGGGCGTCCGACGTGTCATTTATACCGACATAGCCCGCGACGGTATGCTCACCGGCCTGGATGCGGGCGCGGTGGCGCAACTGGCGGAGGACGCGCAGATCCGAATCATCGCATCAGGGGGCGTCGCCGGTCTGGATGACGTCCGGCATTTGAAGGCTTACGAGGCACGCGGCATTGAAGGTGTGATCGTGGGCCAGGCACTGTACACGGGGGCGCTGCGTCTCGCTTCAGCGATTGCCGAAGGACGTCGCGTAGTAGAGGATGGCCCCGGCACGTCTCTACAACGGCAAAGGGAAGGAAGCACATGAATAACACCGGCTCTAAGCCAACCGCTGCCGACGTTGCCCGCTGGCAGGCGAATTGGCGCATTGAATTGGAGGCTTCTGCTCTCTACGAGGCGTTAGCGGCAAACGAAAATCATCCGGAGCGCAAGGGCGTGCTGCAAGAGATGGCGGCCATGGAGGCGAAACACGCCACCACCTGGGAAGAGAAACTACGACAAGCCGGAATGCCCGCGACCCCGCCTCAGCCCGGCTTGAGAGCGCGCCTTCTCGTCCGTCTGGCACCTGTGCTGGGGGCCAGGAATCTCCTCGGCGTGGCTCAGGCGGTGGAGCGGCAGGCTCTGAATTTTGCCAGCAAAGAGGATCTGAAAGAGGTCACGCGGGAAACGGCACTGCACTCGCAGCTCCTGCAAGAGATGGAGGCTCCGGCCACCGCCAGCCCCATGCTGGCGCGGGAGACGTGGCACCGGAGCGCGGGCGGCGGAACGCTGCGGGCCGCAGTCTTCGGCATCAACGATGGCCTGGTGTCCAATCTCAGCCTGGTGATGGGTGTCGCCGGAGCCAATCCAGGGCCACAGTTTATCCTGCTGGCCGGCATCGCCGGGCTCCTGGCCGGGGCCTTCTCTATGGCAGCCGGAGAATACATATCGGTTCTTTCGCAACGCGAGGTATTTGAGCGCCAGATAGCCAAAGAGAAAGAGGAAATTGAGAGCCAACCGGAGGAAGAAGCGGAGGAACTGGCCCTTATCTACCGGGCAAAGGGCATCCCTAAAGCGGAGGCCGAGCGACTGGCTACCGTGCTGATGCAGAATCGGCAGGTGGCAATAGATACCCTGGCCCGCGAGGAATTGGGCCTGGATCCCAGCGAGTTAGGCTCTCCCTGGGGTGCAGCCCTCAGTTCTTTCTCAGCCTTTGCCGTGGGGGCAATATTGCCGGTGCTGCCCTATCTTCTCGTAGGCGGGGGGAGTGCTCTGGCCCTCTCCGCGCTCCTCAGCGGGCTTGGACTTTTCACCGTGGGCGCGTCGCTTTCTTTGTTCACCGGCCGCGGCCCGTGGTTAAGCGGCTTGCGCATGCTCCTCATCGGTGGGGCAGCGGCAGCGGTGACCTTTCTGGTGGGGACGTTGCTGGGCGTGTCGGTGGGAGGGTAGAGCAGCGATGTTAGCCAAGCGCATCATCCCCTGCCTGGATGTGAAGGATGGGCGGGTCGTGAAGGGTATCAATTTCCTGCAATTGCGGGACGCGGGCGATCCGGTAGAACAGGGGCAGGCGTACGACGCCGAAGGGGCCGATGAACTGGTCTTTCTGGATATCACAGCCTCGCACGAGCGGCGCAACATCGTCATGCAGATGGTGCGGCGGGTAGCCGATACGGTCTTTATTCCCTTCACCGTCGGCGGTGGCGTGCGCACGGTGGATGATATGAGCGCGCTGCTGCACGCGGGCGCCGACAAGGTGAGCATCAACAGCGGTGCGGTACGCAACCCGGAGTCCATCACCGAGGGGGCGCGGCGACTCGGCAGCCAATGTATCGTCGTTGCCATTGACGCCCGGCGCGAGCCCGTGTCTGAACGCTTCCCGTCAGGTTGGCAGGTCTATATAGACGGCGGGCGCGTCCCGACGGGTAGAGATGCCGTCGCCTGGGCGCGCGAGGCAGAGGCGCGGGGCGCAGGCGAGATTCTTCTGACCAGCATGGATACCGACGGCACGCAGGCGGGCTACGACGTCCCCCTCACCCGCGCTGTCGCCTCCGCCGTGCACATTCCGGTCATCGCTTCGGGCGGTGCCGGGACTCTGGCACATTTCTACGGTGCGCTGACCGAGGGTATGGCCGAGGCGGCATTGGCGGCCAGCCTCTTCCATTACCGGCAACTCTCGGTGGGCCAGGTCAAAGAGTATCTGGCTGCGCGCGGCGTCCCTGTGCGCCGGTAATCCAACGCAGCAGGTTGAGGATCTTTATGGAGGTAGGCAATGCCAGTCATTCGCACTGAAGAGGTCAGTAAGCGGCAGGTGGACGATAGCGCGGCAAAAGGAACGTTCATACAGGAGTATGTCACCGCGCGCGAGGGCGCGCCGAACTTTGCCCTGCGCGTCTTTGAACTTCTGCCGGGCGGACACACGCCCTATCACGCCCATCCCTGGGAACACGAGAACTACGTGCTAGAGGGGGAAGGTGAACTCGTCAATCCCGATGGTACTGCCACGCCGCTAAAAACAGGCGACGGGGCTTTCGTCCCGCCCATGCAGAAACACCAATACAGAAATCCCGGCACGACAGTCTTTCGCTTCATCTGCTGCATCCCTATTCAGGCGAACTGCGCGCCCGCACTCCTCCCCGACCAGAAATAAGACGTGTCTCAGATAGAAGTCGCGAATCTGGCGAAATACTACTACGTCCATCAAAAGGAGCCCGGTTTAGCGGGCTCCTTGCGTAGCTTCGTGCGCCGTAAGTACACCGACGTGCGTGCCGTGGACGGGATCACCTTTGCGATTGAGCCGGGCGAGATCGTGGGCTTCCTGGGTCCCAACGGCGCGGGCAAGACGACGACACTGAAAGTCCTATCCGGTCTCCTCTACCCCACGAGTGGCCGGGCGACGGTGCTCGGTTACGTTCCCCATCACCGTGCCAAAGAATATCTCAAGCGCATCACACTGGTAATGGGTCAGAAACAGCAACTGATCTGGGATCTCCCGGCTATGGAAACCTTCCTCGTCAATCAAGCGGTCTATGAAGTGGAAAGCGCTCAGTTCGCAACGACGTTGGCGGAACTGACCGAGATGTTGGAACTCGCTCCACTTCTGAAGAAGCAGGTGCGCAAACTATCGCTGGGCGAGCGGATGAAGTGCGAGTTGGCCGCTGCCCTTCTGCATCGCCCACAGGTCCTCTTTCTGGATGAGCCGACCATTGGGCTTGACGTGAACATGCAAGCCAATGTCCGCCAGTTCGTCGCCGATTACAACCGGCGCTACGGAGCGACTGTCATCCTCACCAGCCACTACATGGCCGACGTGACCGCGCTCTGTAAGCGGATCATCATCATTGATAAAGGCAAGATTCTCTACGACGGCGATCTCCCGGCTCTCATCGCGCGCCTGTCGCCCTACAAGGTCGTGAAGGTGACGTTGGCAGAACCGTTGGCCGATGGGCGGTTAGCCGCCTATGGCCAGGTGCAAGCGCGTAGCGACCTGGAAGCAGAACTTCTTGTCCCCCGTGAATCTACGTCGCAGGTCGCGGCCCGACTCCTGATGGATCTCCCTGTGGCCGACGTGACGATCCAGGAACCGCCCATAGAGACGATCATCGGCCAGATTTTCACCAGAGGAACCGTGACAAACCAAACCCCTAAAGGTCTTCCAGACCTTTAGGGGTTGTACTACCTCAGCCCACGCGGCCCTTTCCCCCAGGTTTGATGGCAGCGGTCACACTCAGCAATCACAACCGGCTCTGAGAGGAACCCCAACAACTGCTCATTTTCCCTATGGGTTTGGTGACAATCGTCGCAGAGGATCGCGTTGGCGGCGCCCCTTCTCACCTGGGGAAGTGCGTTGTAGGTTTGCAACCTGTTGTGCAGATGGTTCTCAAACCCTGGGGCTTCAACCTCGGCACGGTGACAAAGCCAGCAAGCGTTTTCTGGCAGCCAACGCACCGTGACGTTCCCGTGCGCGCCGCGGTTCCCCAGAAGCCACTTGACGGTGTTCGCGGCCCCTAATCCCAGCGATGCCACCCTCTGCGGCAGGCTCTGGTCGCCCCGGTGGCAGCCAACGCAGTTGATCCCCTTGCGTACCCAATGCGCAGTCGCCAGATCGGGGATGGCAGCAGCCGTGGCCTCCGCCGCACGCTGCACGTATTCTTCTTCTTGTGGCAGATGGCACGAGGTGCAGAACCGATTCTCTTCCTCAGCGCGAGAGACGTAGAGCGCGCTGCCAGCGGCGACTAGTATGCACACAGCCGCAGCCATGACGATGTAAAACCGCGCTTGCTGTGCATACTGACGCATAACCGATTATCTTCGCTTGACCCGCGGTGCGCTGTGAGGCTCGCCCTCGCCTCAGTGCCAGGAACGGCGCCGCACGTAATCCACAGCGATCAGGAGAACCATCATTAAGACCGCGATAGACAACCCAAGGAACCGGCCGGGTCCAGAGTCAACGCCCGTTACCGGCAGGGTTGACGGAGCCGAGCGGGTCGCCTGCACCGTTGGGAGTCCTATCGGCGGTGCCGAAGTCGGTGTCGCTGTAACCAGAATCGGTGTCGGCGTCGCCGTCGGCGGTGTGCCGGTCACGGTTGCTGTTGGGGTAACCGTCGGTGGCGTGCCCGTTACCGTCGCGGTGGGCGTCGGTGTTCCGGTCGGTGGTGTGCCGGTCACGGTTGCCGTTGGGGTAGCCGTCGGTGGCGTACCCGTTACCGTCGCGGTAGAGGTCGCGGTGGCCGGGGAGATGGTTCCCGTTGGCGTGGCAGTGGGCGGCCCGCCGGTCCCTGTCGGGGTCGCCGTTGCCGTCGCAGGGGCGATGACTTCTGTGGGCGTTGCCGTGCTCGTTGCCGGGGCTATGATGGCCGTCGGCGTTGCCGTCGGCGGCGTGCCCGTGACGGTGGGCGTCGTCGTCTCGGTGGGCGGCGTGCCCGTGACGGTAGGCGTCGGCGTCTCGGTGGGCGGCGTGCCTGTGACGGTGGGCGTCGGCGTCTCGGTGGGCGGTGTGCCCGTGATGGTAGGAGTCGTCGTCTCGGTCGGAGGCGTGCCCGTGACGGTGGGAGTCGGCGTTATCGTCATCGACGGTGTGCGTGTGGTGATGTCTTCTTCAGAGGTCGCGGTGGGTGTCACCGTGAAGCAGATGAGCGGTGGCGGTGGTGGCGGTGTCTGGGTGGGAGTAGGAGTCGGCTCACCCAGGAACTGTCCGAAGTTCACGTCTATGGCTCTACGGCAATCGGTCACGGTGACCACGCGGCTATCAACGGTTGTAGGGGTGTATCCCTCCGGTTGCGTCAAGGAGACGGTGTACGTGCCCGGTGGAACGCCGAAGCCATACCAGCCGGCGAAGCCAGTGAGCCGCGTGCGGCCATTGCTCAGGCTGATGAGCACACCTTCAATGCCATCGGTCTCGCCTGCCCAACCCTCGCGCACGCCGTTCCGGTTCGTGTCAATGAAAACCCAACCCTCAATGCTACCGAGTTCGCCCGGCGCACAGGTCGCAGTAGGTGTGGGCGTGACCGGTGTCCCCGTTGACGTCGGCGTAGGCGTGGACGTCGCGGTAACGGGGGGCGGCGGTCTGCGGGTGGGGGTGTCGGTCGGCACGCCCCCAATTGGCGTAGGCGTGTTGGTCGGCGTATCTGTCGGCGTTGCCGTGAAGCAGATAAGAATCGGCGTTGGCGTAGCCTCTTGGAGAAGGACGATGAGGTTGTCTGAGGCATAGGGAACCGCGGTGGGAGAGTGGTCGTCGGCCTGCAAGACGGCGAGGGTGATTAAGAATGCACCAATAGCCAACCAGACCATCATCACCGCTACCCGCGAGGGCGGGCGACGGTGCGACGGCGCGAGAGTGTCTGATGCCTTGCTACCCGTATTCACGCTGCCTCCTCATGGCATTTATGGGATGATCCTACGTTCAGATCATCAGCCTAAGCCCAACGTGCGGCGTGAGTCTCTCCAAGACTCGCCAGGGAAAAGAGCAAATGGCCTATATCACCGGACAGAGGAATGACAGCCGGTGAATCGAGGAATAAATCAACATTATGTGGCCCCGCGAGCATTATACACCCAGGCTGCTACTTTGTCCATTTTGCGACCTGACTCACGCCGGATCTTACTTTTGGAGAATCGTTGCCTCATGAGATAATCTTACCCGACCTATGCAGTATAGGGTAAGATCCATGAGGCAATACGTTTAAGGTTGGGAAGAGCGGAGTCTCATGCCTCCTGTCTTCTGAACAGGATAGCAGTAAGAACCATAGCAAT
Source organism: Anaerolineae bacterium (assembly GCA_020853075.1). Taxonomy (GTDB): domain Bacteria; phylum Chloroflexota; class Anaerolineae; order JADYZS01; family JADYZS01; genus JADYZS01. Next base: position 13,737 of record JADYZS010000031.1, read on the forward strand.
GGGGAATAAAACGCCCCCCAATACCACCACCTACCAGGGCAAGTAGCGGCTGGTTAAAGGGGGCAATCAAGAGTCCGACCAGCCATTCCTTTTACCGAAGAAGGGTTCACGCAAAAGGTAGAAGATCGTCCCGAAGAGCAAGCCCCTGATAGGCTGGAAGAGAGGCCCCGCCATAACGAGAGGATCCGCCATTTGGCGCATGAAGGGGCTAACGCGACTATCTGCATAAAGAGTGTTGTAGCCAAGGGCGGCAAACGACAATACTCCTACTACGGCCAAAGTCAATAGGTTGGGTGTACAAAAACGGAGAACAGGAGCCTGCTATGAAACAATACGACCTTCTCATCACAAACGGCACCGTCATTGATCCCGCGCACAGCCTTCACCAACAGTTAGACGTAGCCCTGGCCGGTGGCCGCGTGGCCGCGGTCGCGCCCGCGTTGCCACCATCCTCGGCCCGCCAGGTGTTGGACGCGTCGGGCCTCCTCGTCCTCCCCGGGCTGATAGACCTCCATACCCACCTCTTCGCGGGCGTCTCCTTCCTGGGTGTGGAACCCGACCCCAACTGCCTGGCGAAAGGCGTGACGACGGCGGTGGATGCGGGCTCCGCGGGTGCGTCCGACTTCGCGGGCTTCCGCCGCTACGTCATAGACGCCTCGCAGACCCGCATCTACGCCTTTCTCAATATCTCCGCGCTGGGGATGCTGACCGATCTGGTAGGTGAGTTGGAAGACCTGCGCTACGCCGATGCCGACCGCGCCGTGGCCGTGGCTAAGGAGCACCGCGACCGTATCGTCGGCATCAAGGTACGCCTGTCGCGGGCGTTTGTCGGCGAAAACGGCCTGGAGCCGCTGCGCCGGGCGCGCGCCGCCGCTGACCGGCTGGAACTACCGCTGATGGTGCACGTGGGAAACACGCCCGCGCCCCTGGCCGAAATCCTGGATCAACTGGAGCCGGGCGACGTCCTGACCCATTGCTATCACGGCAACGCCGAGGGCATCCTGGATGACCAGGGTCGCGTCCTGCCAGCGGCGCGCCATGCCGTGACTCGCGGGGTGGTCATGGACGTGGGGCATGGCCGGGGGAGTTTCTCTTTTGCCGTAGCGGAGCGCGCGTTGGAGCAGGGTTTCCTGCCGGGAACTATCAGCAGCGACCTCCACACCCAAAACATCCATGGCCCCGTGTTTGACCTGGCGACGACGCTCTCCAAGTTCCTTCACCTGGGCCTGACACTGAGCGAGGTGGTGACGATGGCAACGGCCCGGCCTGCCGCGGTCATGGGCTGGACGGGCGAGTTGGGGACCTTAGCGAAGGGCGCGCGCGGGGACCTTGTGCTGATGCGTCTGGAAGAAGGCCAATTCCGGTTTGAGGACACGAAGGGCGACGTGCGCATCGGGCACAGGCGTCTGGCTCCCCAGGGCATCATTAAAGACGGTAAGGTGTATGCGTTCCGGCCATCGGTAGGAAACCGACGGCAAACGAGTTAAGAAACCTGCAAAGCAGGTTTCTTGTACATACCAGCCGTCGGATTTTATCCGATGGCGACTTTAGAAGCGCATGACCCGCTGGCCGGCATCATACACCGAGATCGGGCCGTCGTGAGAGATGACGATGGCGACGCAATCGCACTCTGCGCTCATCTTCGCCGCGCTGGTGTGGCGCGCGCCGGCTTTCGGATCCACTTCGGCCTTCGTTTGCATCTGAGGGCGCAGGAGGACGGTCGCGCCGCGAAATGCCCCGCGGCTATCCACGATGGTCGCGCCGTCCTGCTTGGCGAAGTTGACCAGTTCCTCGTCGCTCAGGTCTTCCAGGTTGGCGGTGAGAATGGCCGCATAGCTGCTGAGGCGTGGTTTTTCCGAAGGATTCAGGCGGGCGTCCGCGGCGC
>JADYZS010000032.1 GCA_020853075.1 Anaerolineae bacterium
AGGCCATCTACGTGCCGGCCGACGACTATACCGACCCAGCGCCGGCCACGACCTTCGCCCACCTGGACGCGACCATCTCGCTGGAGCGCTCCATCTCGGAGCAAGGCATCTACCCCGCGGTGGATCCGTTGGCTTCCACCAGCCGCATCCTGGACCCGCTCATCGTGGGCGAGGAACACTATAACGTGGCGCGCGGCGTGCAGCGGGTGCTGCAACGCTACAAGGACCTGCAGGACATCATCGCGATCCTGGGTATTGACGAACTCTCCGAAGACGACAAACTGACCGTCGCCCGCGCGCGCAAGATTCAACGCTTCTTCTCGCAGCCGATGTTCGTCGCCGCGCAGTTCACCGGCCGTGAGGGCCGCTACGTGCCGATTCGCGAGACGGTGCGCGGCTTCAAGATGATCCTGGATGGCGAGATGGACGACGCGCCGGAGCAGGCATTCTTCATGCAGGGGACGATAGACGAGGTGAAGGAAACCGCCGAGAAGATGCGCGGTTAGCAGCCGATGCACATCGCCGACCTGCTGTGGGATGGCGTCAATATAGACCACATCGCTGAACACCACGTAGAACCCTCCGAGGTCGAAGAACTCGTCTGGAATGACATTCCATGGTTCAAGCGAGGTTCAGGTGCGCAGCGTTACTATACGTATGGGCAGTCTGGCTCTGGACGCTATCTGTTTGTAGTCCTAGATAGAGAATATGATGATGTGTTTTACGTTGTGACGGCGCGAGATGTGGATGAGGCTGAGAAGAGGCGGTACCGGCAGTGGAGATGATGGTAAAGCATGCCTAGATTACCTAAGATGACGCGCGAGGAAGAGGCACAGTTCTGGGCGACGCACAGCAGCGCTGATTATTGGGAAGACTTGGAAGAAGTGTCGGCAAAACCCAACGGCGACACCGAGAAACACCCGCGTCGTAGTCCGCGTTGCCCTGTGTGCGGTGAAGTGTTGCTTTCACGCTACGTGGAGCGGGAAACCGCGGACGGCCGCGCGACGATACACCGTCTGCGAGAACTCTACTGCCGGCAAGGACACTTCGCTCGCCTGGCAGATGACGCAGAGAGGGTCGTTCGCGCAGTGGAAAAAACTTTAGCCAAGATTGATAGCGTTCCCGCTTGAGGTCGCTGAATGTCAACGATGCGGTGTGAGATAGTGACCGTTGAGCGCGTCGTCTATCAAGACGACGTGAACATGGTGATTGCTCCGGGTATAGATGGGCAAATGGGTATTCTGCCGAGGCACGCTGCCCTGATTACGGCGTTGACCGAAGGGGAACTGGTTATACACAAAGAGGGCCAGGAAGACGTAAGCATGGCTATCGGTGGCGGCTTTCTGGAGGTCAGCAACAACAAGGTGACGATCCTGGCCGACACAGCGGAGCGGGCCGAGGAGATTGACGAAGCCCGTGCTGCGGATGCGCGTAAGAAGGCCGAAGAGGCGCTGAAAGAAAAACGCTTTGACGCGGTAGAGTTCGCTAAGGTTGAGGCTGCGCTCCGCCGCTCCCTTGTGCGGTTAAAGGTGGCCCGGCGACGGGGCCCTGGCGGCGGGCACGCCGGTAACGAAGGCGACTAGGAACCGGTGCCGGGCCGACGGGCGACCACCATCGCCAAGTTCCTTATCCCCTGGCCCCTGCACCTCATGGAGCCTCATGTTTGAGAAACTTATCGGGATTGATCTGGGGACGGTCAACGTCCTGGTCTATGTGTCAGGGCGCGGCATCGTCTTGCAGGAGCCGTCGGTTGTTGCCATCTCGGTGCGCGATAGCAAGATCGTGGCCGTGGGCGCCGAGGCGCGCGATATGCGGGGCCGGACGCCGGAGAGCATTGAGGTAGCGCGCCCCATGCGCGACGGTGTCATCGCAGACTACGTGGTGACCGAGGCGATGCTTCGCTATTTCATCCGGAAGATCTGTGGCCGTAACCCCATGTTCAAGCCCAGAGTCATGATCAGCACACCCAAAGGGGTGACCAGTGTTGAGAGCCGTGCCGTGCACGATGCCGCGGTGCAGGCCGGGTCCAAGGAGGCGTACCTGATACCGGAGCCGCTGGCGGCAGCCTATGGCGCGGGCCTTCCCATCGGCACGCCCACGGGCAATATGGTGGTGGATATCGGCGGCGGCACGACGGAAGCCGCGGTTGTCTCTATGAACGACATCGTTGTGTGGAGTGCTGTACGCATCGGCGGCAACCGCACCGACGAATCTATCGTCAACTACGTGCGCAAGAAGTACAATCTTCTCATCGGCGAACAGACCGCTGAGGAGATCAAAATCAGGATCGGCAGCGCGCTGCCATTGCCCGAAGAGATGACAATGGAAGTGCGCGGACGTGACCAGGTCGCGGGCCTGCCCAAGACCATCGTGATCACCTCCGGCGAGGTGACAGAAGCAATCGCCGAGGCGATGGCTGCCATTGTTGGCACGGTGCGGGCGACGCTGGAGAAGACGCCGCCGGAATTGGCGGCAGACATCATTGACCGGGGTATGGTGTTGACGGGGGGCGGCGCGCTCCTGCGCAATATTGATAAACTCTTGACCAAAGAAACCGGCGTACCATGCTACGTGGCCGAAAACCCCATCGCCGCAGTCGCTCTAGGTGCCGGTAGGGCCCTGGAAAACTACGAGATCATGCGGCGCAGCCTGCCGCCGGTTTAATCTCTGCGCTATCTGAAAGAACAACGGGGAGCCAAGTGCTCCCCGTTCCTCTTTCTTGCTCGCAGTTCCTCTGTCTTTCAAGCAGACACCCGCCTGACGAATATCTCCCGCGCGATCTCCCCTTCTAATGCAATCTCGGTTTCGCCCGCTTGCACGACGTAAGTAGGACGGCGCTGCAACAGACGAAGCGTGCTTCCTGGTGCGATGCCCAGTTGGCTCAGCCGCGCCAGGCGATTGCGCTGGCGCGCGGTCATGAAGACGATCTGCCCGGTCATGCCCAGTTCGAAATCGGCCAGCGAGGTGACGAGGGGCTCTACCTGGCGTTGGAAGCGGGCACAGCAGTCGCCGCGCGGGATCGGCTTGCCATGGGGACAGAGCGGCGGATGGCCCAGGAAGGTGCAGATGCGGTCGGTCACCTCGGCACTCAGGATATGCTCAAACTGGCAGGCGCTGGCGTCCGCTCGCTTCTCTTCCACCTCCAACACTTGTATGAGCAGTACCTCGGCCAGCCGGTGGCGGCGGACAACCTGCTCGGCGTATGCTTCCCCCCTGGTCGTCAGGACAACACGGCCATTCTCGCGAAGGATGTAACCTTCCTGAGCCAGTCCTTGCACGGCCTTCTCTGAGTCGGGGACAGGGACGGACGCGAGGGCGGCTTCAGTGATCTCTTGTCCTTCTTCTCGCCATGTCCATATCGCCTCCAATAGCTCCTCCTGGCAGGCGGTGAGACCGGAGCGCGCTCTTCTTGGGCCCGAATCGTGATGAGAAGCCGGCAGAGTGGACAGATGGTTCTTCATGCTTCGCCTCTGGGCGGACGTGTGGCGGCCGGCCGCAGACGGCGCGCCAACCTCGCCAGCACACTCTTGCGTTCGTCCACCATCTGGTAGCCGCAGTTGGGGCAGCAGATCAAGTAGCAGTTGCTACCCAGGGGACATGCAGAGCAGCGTGCGTGCTCATCCGCGTTGAACTCTGTGCCGCAGAGGGGGCAACGAATCTGCTCCTCAGGCTCTACGGTTCCGCCACGAAGGTTGCTGCCCATCTGGTCCTGCCTTTTATCCATACAGACGCGCCAACGCCAGGTTCAGCAGGCCACCGATGAGAAAGGCGAATGGAAAGATGAACCCGATGATCGTTGCTGCCGTGCGCGCCCCGCGCTCTTTCCAAATGATCAGTGCATTGGCGACGCACGGCACGAAGAGAGTCATCGTCACCAGGCTCACCAGCACCTGGCGCGGCGTCAACAAACCTTGCTCTGAGAGAGCGAAGAGTCCCGCTGCACCGTAATCGCGCCGCAGGAAGCCTATAATGAAAGCCTGGGTCGTCTGCACAGGAAGTCCCAGCCAGTCACGTACTAGGGGCGCGGTGGTGTTTTCCAGCCAGGTCAGCGCGCTCATCTTATCTAGCGCAAAGAGGAGGAGAGTGCCAAGCACGAAGAGCGGCACCGCCTCGCGCAGATACCACTCAATGCGGGCCAGCGTCTTGATCGCCAGGTTGGAAAGCCTCGGCACGCGTAGTGGGGGTATCTCTACGATGAAGTCGGAACGATTGCCGCGCACGATCTGGGCAGATAGCCAGCCGACCGCCAGCATCACCCCCAAGACGACGCCTGCCCAGATCAGGGTCGCTTCAAAGCCAAGCCCACCCAGCATTCCCAGGATGACGCCCAGTTGCGCCGAGCAGGGTACTCCTAACGCGAGGAGGAGTGTGACGATGATCCGCTCCTTACGCGTCTCCAGGATGCGCGCGGTCAAGGTCGCCATCGTATCGCAGCCGAGACCCAGGATCATCGGCAGAACCGCTTTGCCGTTGAGGCCAAGCACGCGAAAGACGCGGTGAGTCATCACCGCCAGACGGGGCAGGTAACCCGAATCCTCCAACACGCCAAAGGTGACGAAGAAGGTGGCGACGATAGGCAGGACGATGGCGATGGCGTAGGTCAGGGCCATCGTCACCAGCCCATAAGGGCCTACGAGTAACTCCTGCAAAAAGGGGATGGGCACAAGCCCGACCAGGGTTGCCACTGCCGGGTTAAGCCAGCCCTCGAATACCGTCGTTTGTAGCCAGTCCACCAGCGTGCCTGCGCCGAAGACACCGACGAACTGGTAGAGAAGGTAGAGTACCAGAAGCAAGAGCGGTAGCCCGGCGACAGGATGGGCAGACCAGTGACCCAGCGCGCGCAGCCAGGAGGCCGACGGTGATCGCTCGGCGCGGTAGACCTGAGCGAGGATCGCGTCGGCCAGTTGCAGCCGCTGGCGGCCGATGACGTAACTCAGCGGCTCGGTATAGCGCGTCTGGGTTTCGCGATGCACCCGCTCTATAGCCGCTGCGTTATCGTCGCTCAGGTGTTGGTGCAGCCAACCTTTGAGCGTCTCGTCACCAGCCAGGAGCATGAGCGCAAGGCCGCGGCGTGACAGGTGAGTCTGGGGGAGGAGCGCCGCGATGCGCTCAACCGCGACCTCCAGATCAGGCTGGTAGCGCGTTTGCAGGCTGGCGGGGTGGGGTTGTCCTACCTCGCGGATCAGGGCCTCTATCCCTTGCCGCCGCGTGGCGACGGTTGCAACAACTGGTACTCCCACGAGCGCGGCCAGACCCTTGTGGTCTATTTCAATGCCGCGTTCGCGGGCCTCGTCCAGCATATTCAGGTCAAGGATGAAGGGGAGGCCGAGTTCGGCGATCTGTAGGGTCAGGAGGAGTGCGCGGCGCAGGTTTTTCGCGTCGGCCACCTGGATGACGGCTGCGGCTCGTTCCGTCACGAGGATGTCACGCGTCACGCGTTCGTCCTCTGAAAGAGGAATTAGGCCGTTGACGCCAGGGGTATCTATGACCGTAAGGGCATGATCCCAAGAGGCGAGACCCCGCGTGACCTCCACCGTCGTGCCGGGGTAGTTGGAGACCACTACGTACTGCCCTGTGAGCAACCCAAAGATGACGCTCTTGCCTACGTTCGGGTTGCCGACGAGGATGACCGGCGGAGTTTCTCTATCCTGCGTGAGTTCTTTGCCAGAGTGACAATGCGCCATATAGAAAACCTCTCTTGCTGGCACATTAGCGACTGACCAGGCTCTCAGGTCCAATGCTGCTCGTTGGCGAAGCGCAGCAACTCCTCACGGAACTTGGGGTGCGCGATGTTTACCAGGGCTTGCACCCGCTGGCGGATCGTCTTGCCGTGCAGATAGGCGACGCCGTATTCGGTAACCACGTAGTGCACATCGTTGCGGCTGGTGACGACGCCCGCGCCCGGCTTCAGCGTCGGTACGATCCGGCTGATGGTATCGTCTTTGGCGGTGCTGGGCAAAGCGATAATGGGTTTGCCACCTTTGGAGCGAGCCGCGCCCCGTACGAAATCCACCTGGCCGCCCACGCCGCTGTAGAAGCGCGGCCCGATGGAATCGGCGCAGACCTGGCCTGTCAGATCTATCTCAATGGCAGAGTTGATGGCGATCATCTTCTCGTTCTGGGCGATGAGATAGGGATCATTGACATAATCAGTTGGATGCATCTCAACCACAGGGTTGTTATCCACGAAATCGTACAGGCGCTGCGTGCCTAAAAGGAACCCACAGATAATCTTGCCGGGGTGCAGGGTTTTCCTTTCGTTGTTGACGATACCCATCTCCACCAGTTCTACAACACCATCGGAGAAGAGTTCCGTGTGGATTCCCAGGTCCCGCTTATCTTTCAGAAAAAGAAGTACACCGTCAGGGATCCCGCCGATGCCCATTTGTAGAGTGGACCCATCTTCAATCAGTTCTGCCACGTTCTGGCCTATTCGCCTGTTGAGGTCTGTCACCTGACCCATCGGCAATTCCGGCAACTTGTAACTCACGGGGAGGATGTGGGTTATCTTGGAGACGTGGATGAAGCTGTCGCCCAGGGTGCGAGGCATCTGGTCGTTCACTTCGGCGATCACGACCCGCGCGGCTTGGGCGGCAGGCTTGGTGACACCCACCTCAATGCCAAAAGAACAGAAACCATGCTCATCGGGGGGCGAAACGTGGATCAGGGCTACGTCCGGCGGCAGGTGGCCGTTGCGCCACAGGTGCGGTATCTCGGACAAGAAGCACGGTGTATAGTCGGCGCGGCCTTCGTTCACTGCCTGGCGCACGTTGTCGCTGATGAAGAGGGTATTGACGCGCAGATGTTCTTCCATGCCCGGCTGGACGTAATCGGCAGGGCCGACGGTCAGCACCTGCGCGATCTCTACGTCGTGCAACTCCGGTGCGCGGGCGACCAACGCGGCCAGGACCCTCTGCGGCACGCTACAGTTTCCGGTCAGGAAGACCCGTTGCCCCGATTGAATGGCTTTGACCGCCTCTTCTGCCGTGGTGATTTTTCGTTGGTACTGGTGAATCCAGCCGTTCATCGTTTATCCTCATTGTTAAGGGGCTGGGCAGAATAGGCTGCGGCCAGACCCGGATGGACTATGTTGCCATTCATAGTGTTGACCCCGCGAGCCAGCGCAGGATCGGCGGTCAGGGCTGCCCCCAGGCCCTGGTTGGCGATCTCCTGCACGAAGGGCCAGGCTGCCACGCTGATCGCGTGGGTCGCCGTGCGCCCTACCACGCCTGTCATGTTGGGTACGGCGTAGTGAATGACTCCTTCTTCAATGTAGGTAGGAGAGCCGTAAGTGGTCGGGCGTGTCGTTTCCACGCAGCCGCCCTGATCTACTGACAGATCCAGAATCACAGAACGAGGGCGCATCTTGCGTACCTGCTCTCTGGTGACGACAATCGGGGCCCGCTGTCCGGGCATCAGGACTGCGCCCAACAGCACGTCGGCGAAGCGTACAACTTTGTCTATATTGAAGGGATGAGAGACCATGGTGACAACACCGCGCTGCATCTCATCCAACCGCTGCAGGCGGGTCAAGTCTTTGTCCAGGACAAAGACTTTTGCTCCCAGGCCGTGGAATGTGCGTGCCGCGTTGGAACCGAGCATTCCCGCACCCAGGATGACCACCTCCGCAGGCGAGACGCCAGGGACGCCGCCGAGGAGGGTCCCCTTGCCACTGGGGTTCTCCAGAAGACGTGCTGCTACCTGCGCGGCCATCCGTCCGGCGATCTGGCTCATGGGGATCAGAACCGGCAGGCTGCCGTCGTCGGCCTGGATGGTCTCGTAAGCAATCGCAGTCACGCGCTTTCTGAGAAGCGAATCTACCTTGCTGTGTTGTGCCACTGGCAAATGGAGGAAGCCCATGAGTATCTGCCCATCGCTCAGCAGGTCAAATTCCTGCACGGTCGGGCGCGAGATTTTGACGATCATCTCGGCCCGCCCATAGACTTCCTCGGTGGAATAGACCAGGGTAGCGCCTGCTTTGACGTACTCGTCGTCGGTGAAGCCGCCGCCGATGCCCGCGTTGTGTTCTACGTACACACGGTGTCCGGTCTCGCACAAGAGCCCAACGCCGGCTGGAGGTAGCCCCACCCGATACTCATAGTCCCGCCTTTCGCGGGGAATACCTATGTCCATATAGAATCCTTATCTCCACGTTGAGTGGTATGGTTTGCTACGGTGATTGCCTGTGTTCTGTTCAACAAAAGCCCCCGGCCCGTATGATAGACCGATGCTCACACGAGCCAGGGGGCTCCGTTGCCCCGATTAAGAGACCGATACGGTTACGCGATGACCGCCTCGGCCTCCATATCTGGGACGTGCTCCATCCAGCGGGCAATGACGCGGCCCAGACGCCGGATCCCTTCCTCGGCTACGTCGGGCGGCGAATATGAGAAATTGATGCGCATGGTGTTCTTCCCGCTGCCGTCGGCAAAGAAAGACGTGCCGGGCACGTAGGCTACCTTCTCCGCGATGGCATCTGCGAGCATCTCGCCGGAATCAACGTGCTGCGGCAAGGTGACCCAGAGGAAAAGCCCGCCTTGGGGGCGCGTCCATTGCACGCCCTCCGGCAGATGGCGAGCCATCGCACTCAACATGCGGTCTCGCCGTTCGCGATACACCGTGCGGATCTCTTCAATGTGCCGGTCCAGGAAACCGTTGCGCGCGACCTCGTAGGCCACCATTTGTGTGAAGGTAGCCGTGTGCAAATCAACGCCCTGCTTCGCCATCACCAGGCTGCGGATGACCTCGGTGGGAGCCACGACCCAGCCGAGGCGGAGGCCGGGGGCTAGAGTTTTGCTGAAGGTGCTCATGTAGATGACGTTGCCGTGAGAAAGCCCTCCGCCGTTCGTGTGCGCGATAGCCAGTCGCCGGGCATCCAATGCGATAAGCGGCGGTAATGCCTCGCCCGCGAAGCGCAGTTCGCAATAGGGGTCATCTTCCACTATAGGGATGCCATAGTGGTCCGCCGTCTCTATCAGGGTGCGTCGCCGTTCCAGGCTCAGGGTGATGCCGCTAGGATTCTGGAAGTTAGGGAGGACGTACATGAACTTGACGCCGTTGCGCAGGGCTTCCTCTAGCAAATCGGTGCGTAGGCCGTCAGCGTCCATCGCGACGCTGACGTATTCTGCCTGGTAACTGTTAAAGGCCTGCATCGCGCCGAGGTAACTGGGTCGCTCCACCAGAACGTTGTCCCCTGAGTTGATGAAGAGTTTAGCGACGAGGTCAAGTGCCTGCTGTGAACCGCTGGTGATGAGCACGTTGTTCTCGCTGGCGACGACGCCGCAACGAGACATTCGCTCCACGATGAACCGTCGCAGCGGCAGGTAGCCCTCGGTCGTGCTGTACTGCAAAGCCTTTGTGCCTTGGTCGGCAAGTACTTTCTGACAGGCTGCCTGAAACTCGGCTACAGGGAAGAGTTCTGGTGCCGGCAGCCCCCCGGCGAAGGAGATGATGTCGGGCTGTTCCGTGAGTTTCAACAGTTCTCGGATAGCCGAGCTGCCCATGCGCCGCGTGCGTAGGGCGTAGTGATGGTTCCAGGGTATCGTCATGATCCTACTCCTCTCGTCTTTGAGAAGTTATCGGCAGGCCAGTCGCTGCCATCACGCTGCTAACTCCTGATCGGGCACAAAGATTGCCCCGCGCCGGAGCGCTTCTTTGTTTGCCGGTAAAAGATGCCGGTGTCGCTCCGGTAAATGGTTTGCCAGCGCTCGTTCCAGGGCTTCCAGTGGGAGAACCTTTGTCGCCGCCAGGAGCGCGCCCAGGCAGACTACGTTAGCCAGACGCGTATTGCCCAGTGCGTTCGCGATCTCTTGGGCCGGGACGCGTATCTCCCGGATATCGCTGCGGCTGACGTGCTCCTCGCCGAAGGCGCCGCCGATAATCAGGACGCCCCCCGGCCTGACCAGAGGCCCGTACTTTTCCAACGACGGCTGGTTGAGAACGATTGCCGCCGCCGGTCTGCGCACAAACGGCGAACCGATCTCTTCATCTGAGATAATCGTGATGCAGTGAGCCGTGCCGCCGCGTATCTCCGGCCCATAGGAAGGGATCCAGGTCACATGCTTCCCCTCATCCATCCCTGCATAGGCCAGGAGTTGTCCGGCGAAGAGGGCCCCTTGTCCACCGAAGCCAGAGACGATGATCTCTGTCTGCTTGTTCATTGGAGTCCCTCGCTGATTTTGTAGTCGCCGACGGGGTAGTAGGGAAGCATGTGCTTCGCCAGCCACTCCAGCGCAGCCACGGGCGTGAGATGCCAATTCGTGGGACACGCGGAGAGGATCTCTACCAGGGCTAAGCCCATGCCGTCCAGTTGCGCCCGAAACGCGGTCCTGATGGCCTTCTTGGCATTATTAATGTGGCGTGGATCATGGATACTGCGCCGAACCGAATAAGAGACACCGGGCAAGGGAGCCAGCAGCTCGGCGACGCGCATCGGCCACCCCTGTATTTCCACGTCGCGGCCGGATGGGCTGGAGGTCGTCTTCTGCCCGGGTAGTGTCGTGGGGGCCATCTGGCCGCCCGTCATGCCGTAGGTGGCGTTGTTGACGAAAATGACGGTGATGTTCTCGCCGCGGCTGGCCGCGTGAAGGATCTCGTTCGTGCCGATAGCCGCCAGGTCACCATCGCCCTGGTAGGTGAAGACCACTTTGTCGGGTTGTACGCGCTTGATGCCCGTCGCCATCGCCGGAGCGCGCCCGTGAGCGGCGACGGCGAAGTCCACGTTTTGGTAGTTGTAAATGAAGACCGAGCAGCCCACTGGTGCGACACCGATGGTGCGCTCTCGGATGCCCAATTCGTCAATGACCTCGGCTATCAGGCGATGAATGGTGCCGTGGGTGCAGCCTGGGCAGTAGTTTGTATAGGTGTCTTCCAGGGTCTCAGGTCGCTGAAAGACAACTGTCTCCTGCATATCGGTCATGTGAACATTCCTCCTGTCTCCTTTGACGGAGGTCGGTTGGATAAGATCAATCCGCTCCTTGCGGCCCTGGGTCTTCCGGTTGCGGTCGCCGCGCGGGATGGTGACCGTTGCCCGATGGCTTGGGCGGGCGCAGCGCGTAACACAGGCCGCGCACCACCTCAAAGATCTCGTCGGGCATCGGCACGGCGCCGCCCATGCGCCCGTAAAAGCGCACTGGTGCGCGTCCTTCTACCGCCAGCCGGACATCTTCCAACATCTGCCCTGCGCTCATCTCTACGACGAGGAAAGCCTGCGCCTGCTTTGCCAGCCGCGCCAGCCGCTCTGTCGGGAAAGGATATAGAGTCACCGGGCGTAACAGGCCGACCCGCAGGCCCTCGGCGCGCGCTTGGCGTATCGCGCTCAAAGCAATGCGTCCCGCTGTGCCGTAGGCTACGAGAACTAGGTCCGCATCGTCAAGCCAATACTCCTTGTAGCGAACCTCGCACCCTCGTATGTGCGCTAACTTGTCCTGAAGATGGAGATTGTGGGCTTCCAAACCTTCGGAGTCTATACGGATGGATGATATGACATTCTTTGGTCGCTCCGTTGCCCCTGTCAACGCCCATGCCGGTCGCTCTAGCCGCACGGGTTGCATCTCCGGCATTTCTGCGGGCTCCATCATCTGCCCGATGCTTCCGTCCAATACCTCAATGACGACGTGGCGGTACTTCTCTGCCAGATCAAAGGAGAGGGCGGTCAGTTCTATCGCCTCCTGCACCGAGGCCGGGGCAAGAACGATGGGGTGATAGTCGCCATGGCCGCCAAACTTCACGGCCTGAAAGTAATCGCTTTGCGCCGGATGGATGTTGCCGAGGCCGGGGCCACCCCGCATGACGTTCACCAGAACGGCGGGGACGTCGGAGGCGGCGATGTACGATAGACCCTCCATCATCAGGCTGACGCCTGGGCTAGAGGAGGAAGACATGACACGCCTGCCGGCACAGGCTGCGCCATAGACCATGTTGATGGCGCCAACCTCGCTTTCCGCCTGTAGGAACACGCGCCCTACTTGGGGCATGCGCCATGACATGTATTCCAGCAATTCTGTCTGAGGCGTGATGGGATAGCCGAAGTAGGCTTCACAACCGGCACGGATGGCTGCTTCGGCGACGGCTTCATTGCCTTTCCATAACTGCTTTGTCACAATCGCCTCCTGACGTACGGAAAGAATCCTTGAAGGGATTCTAGTCTAGGCCAGCACCACAGCCATTTTCTCTAATCTCGGCTCACGTAACCGCTCCTGCCGATAGACGGTGATGGCCGTGTCGGGGCAGGAGAGAGCACAGAGGGCGCAGCCGGTGCATTTGCCCTCCGGATCTACCACGACGGCGGCCCGGTAACCCCGTCTGTTGAACTGATCGCCCAGGTGGATGATTTGCTGCACGCAGACGGTGGTGCAGATTTCGCACCCCTTGCAGCGCTCAGGGTCAATCGTGATGCGGCCTTTTGCCATCGCTCACCTCCTTGTGATGCGAGGAACCCAACCCTTCGCTGGATAGCGTTCACGAGCATCGTACTCCTCATGAGCGAATGCCCGGCCAGCAGACGATCCGAGCGGAAAGGGCTGGCGCACGAAGGCGGCCTCCGAGGGCCGCCCCTGTTTCAGGGAGCCAACAACCTCGTCGGCTCTCATCGTATGATAGTATGATACACGCTCTTCCGCAGTTGTGCAAACTTACACAGCCGGCTCATTCTGAGCAATAGGGGGAAGGCTTCGTTTGCCTTCCAGCAAGCCGATAAGATAATTTAGCAGGTCGGTCTCGGTCACGATGCCGACCAGACGTTCACCTTCCACAACCGGCAAGCCCCCTATCTTGTGATCGCGCAGAAGGCAAGCAGCCTGGATGATCAGCGTCTGTGGCGAAACGGTGATAGGGTTGGCCGTCATGCAGGCCCCTACCTGGATATGATCCATAAGGAAGTTATCGTACCAGCGCTCGCGCACGACCAGCGGCGAGTTGGAGGCGCGGCGCAGGTCCCGGTCGGTGACGATGCCGATGAGCCGCCCGTTTTCCACCACCGGAAGGCGACGGAAGCCGCCATCACGCATGAGCGTGATCGCTTTGCGAATGCAGTTGGTCCGGCCTACGGTAACCGGATTCCGGGTCATCACTTCGCCTACTGTTCCGCACACGCTCTGCCCTGACATGACTCCCTCCTAATTGGCTACCCTGACCATTTCCTGGCCGATGGGAAAATGGGTTTGCGTAACTCGCAGGGTCGCGAAGGCATCCCGCAGTACCGCTGGAGCCCGCGGCCCGCTGCGCGCGACCAGGCCGTTGCCAGGATAGCGCACTATCTCCGGGTCGTCGGTGTAGTAGGGAGCAAATCCAAACGGGCGTATTAACCTTAGTAACATCTGCCGATACTCGTCCAATCTTAATCCCGTCCCTGAGAGATCCCAACACCAACTCAGTCCCGTC
>JADYZS010000033.1 GCA_020853075.1 Anaerolineae bacterium
AAAGACAAATCGGCAGGTTGCGTGCGGCAAAGCCGCACGAGGAGGAACAACGCTCATGCAACGCAAACGATGGCTCATTGTGATGGCTCTGGTTGTATTGCTCATCGCCGTAGGTGCGGCAGCTATGTTCGCGACCGCGCAAGGTGGCAACGCCGCCGTCATCACTGCGCCCGCCGCCGGTGCCACGGTGAGCGGCAAAGTAGCCATTGCCGGTACGGCCACTCACAGCCGGTTCAGTTACTACAAGGTTGAGTACAAGTCGGGCAGCAACCCCGCCGTGCTGGTGGATAGTATGGTGCACAACACCCAGGTTAACAGTGGCGCACTCGCCACCTGGGACTCCAGCAAAGTGCCCGATGGCGCCTATGACCTGATCTTGACCGTCGTGGACACCACAGGCAATTTCATCCAGGCCAGCCTCTCGGTGAAACTGGACAACACCACCGCCAACAGGCTGGCCGCGGCACCGCGCCGCGGCTGCGGGGCGTGTCACGCTTTGGCTGATCCCAAGACGGGCAAATACACCCTGGCCTACGAAGGTGAAGAGCGGGCAGCGGCACGCGGCGGCGAACACCCCAAACTCCCCTGGGACACGAAGTATGAGACCTGCATGACCTGCCATGCCTCTGCTGCCAACGGCAAGGGCGTGGCCGCACCGCTCTCCATGCGCGACATTGTGCATCCTGCACACATCTTCAGCAACACCTTCGGTGACCGCTACAACGGCTCCTGCTTCACCTGCCACAACGTCAGTGCCGACGGCAAGTACCAGGTCCTGGTAGAGAAGATGGACGGCAACGATAAGGGCGTGCCCAACCCGGCTAAAATCCCCATCCCCGGCGCGGTGGACCCCATCCCGCCGAAATAGTAGCAGTAAGTAGGCTAGGAGCGGCCAGCCACTGACGTGGCCGCTCCATCCTATTGTCGGGTGCTGTGACGTAGAGACGACCCGCCAGGGTCGTCTCTACGTTGCGCCTCTCCCTCGCAGTCTCTTGCTTGAAGAGGGCTAGGGATCGGTACCGTACGGAAAAGCGTGGTTCTTTATAGCACACTTCATTGGAGCAGATAGCCCATGCTAAGACGTTGCTTGAAACTCTGCCTCATCGCCTTGATGTTGGGCGGCATCCTCTGGCTATGGGATGCCAACTATGCGGCAGCGGAAACGCACCAACAGGAAGGCGACGAGAACGCGGTCTGCCTCTCTTGCCACAGTAACCCCGACCTGAAGACGACACTCCCCAGCGGCGAGGAAACCTCTCTTTACGTAGATCCTGCCGTCTTTGCGGCCTCGGTTCATGGCAAGCAGGCCCAGAAGTGTACCGCCTGTCACAGCAACATCAAGGGCTACCCTCACCCTCCCATGTTCGCCAGTGACCGGCGAGACCTGACCTTGGGCCTTTACACCGCTTGCCGCCAGTGCCACACCCAGCAGTATCAGATGACGCTGGACAGCGTCCACGCCCGCGTCCTGGCCGGCGGTGACCGCAACGCGCCGGTCTGCACTGATTGTCACGGCGCGCACAACGTGACCCCGCCAGACCAGCCGCGCGCCAAGATTCCGACCACCTGCTCCCAGTGCCATTCCACTATTTTCAACGAGTACAAAGATAGCGTGCACGGCACGGCCTTGAACGGCACCGACAACCCTGACGTGCCGAGTTGCGTGGATTGTCACGGCGTCCACAGCATGGAAGACCCGCGCACTACCGAGTTTCGCCTGAAATCGCCCCAGTTGTGCGCGACCTGCCATACCGACACGGCGAAAATGGCTAAGTATGGTATTTCCACTAACGTCCTCAACTCCTACGTGGCCGATTTCCACGGGACGACGGTGACGTTGTTTGAGAAACAAACGCCGGATCATCCTACTAACAAAGCGGTCTGTTATGATTGCCACGGCATCCACAACATTAAGGAGATCAGCGACCCAGAGGCATCCGTCGTCAAGGAAAACCTGCTGACGACGTGCCGCCAATGCCATCCCGATGCCACCGCCAATTTCCCTGCCTCGTGGGTAGGTCACTATAACGCCAGCCCCCAGCGACACCCCCTGGTCTATTACGTACAACTTTTCTACCGCATCCTGATTCCGGGGCTTATCGGCTTCTTCATCGTCTTCATCCTGCTGGATATTGCCCGCCGGATGACCGGGCGAATGCAGCGAAAGGGGGCCTGAAGATGGCGGCGCAGAAGACCTATCAGCGATTCAATGTAACGCAGCGGGTTGAGCATTGGATTCTTCTCTCCTCGTTCACGATCCTGGCCGTCACCGGGCTCCCACAAAAATACGTGGGGACAGGCTGGGCCGAGGGGCTCATCCGGTTGATGGGCGGCATTGAGACGGTGCGGAGCATCCACCACATCGCTGCCATCGTGCTGATGCTGGAATCCATTTACCATATCACTGCCGTGGCTTACCGGGTGCTGGTGAAGCGCGTGCGTATGTCCATGCTTCCCGTGCCACGCGATCTGATAGACTTGATAGACGCTATCCGTTACAACCTGGGCCTCGCCCCTAAGCGGCCTGGACTAGACCGTTTCTCTTACGAAGAGAAAATGGAGTATTGGGCGGTGGTGTGGGGAACCGTCATCATGGCGATCACAGGCTTTATGATGTGGAACCCTATAGCCACGACCCGCTTCTTCCCCGGCGACTTTGTGCCGGCAGCGAAGGCCGCGCACGGCGGCGAGGCGCTCCTGGCCGTCCTGGCGATCATCACCTGGCACTTCTACAACGTTCACCTGCGGCGTCTTAACCGGAGCATCTTCACCGGCAAGTTGAGCCACGAGGAGATGCACGAGGATCACCCGTTGGAACTGGCTCGGATGGAGGCGGGTCAGAATGGGCCGCCCCTCGCGCCGGAGGTGAAGGCTCGCCGCGAGCGGTTTTTCATCCCTGGGGCAGCCATCTTGGTTATCTTGCTCCTGTTCGGCCTCTACCAGTTCGTGACCTTTGAGCAGACTGCCATCACTACCTTGCCGCAACGGGCCACGGTGATCGCCTTCGTCCCGGCCACGGCCACGCCTACCCTTGTTCCCACCGCGACACCGACGCGCCCGCCGACGGCCACGCCAACCGCTACGTTCACGCCCGCGCCCACGGCGACGCCGACGCCGTCTCCCCTGCCCACCGATACACCGCTTCCGGGGGCCACGAACACGCCTACCTCTGCCGCTACTCCCACAGTGGTCGCCACACCGACTACAGCCGCGACCCCTACGCCCGCAGCCCCGGTAGTCAGTTTCAGCAAGGATGTCTTGCCTCTGTTTAATGCCTCGTGCAATAGCTGCCACGGCGCGTTGGGCGGTCTCAGCCTGGCCGATTACGACGCGGTGATGAAGGGCGGAGCTAAGGGCAAGTCCGTCGTGCCCGGAGACCCGGAGGGGAGCCTGCTGGTCAAGAGGCAGCGGGAGAAACACCCGGCCAACTTGACCGCAGAGCAACTTGAGGTTATCATTGCCTGGATCAAGGCCGGCGCGCTCAACAATTGAAAGCCTCTAGTGAGGAGAAGACAGATCAGTGCAGAAATCTACGTTGCCCACAGGAGCCCTCACCCGCCGCCAGATTTTTGGGGCGGCGATAGGTGGTGCCGTCGTCGTTCTTGCCATCGCTCTCGGCTCCCTCAACCTTGTCTTCTACACCGAGTCCACCGAATTCTGTACGTCGTGCCATGTGATGGACCCGGAACAGACCACCCATCTCAGTTCGCCTCATGCGAACGTCAGTTGCGGCGCTTGCCACATTGGTCCCGGCGTCAGCGCCATCGTTGAGTCTAAGATTGCGGCCTTGCGTTACCTTTGGGAATATCCAACGGGGAACTACCCGCGCCCCGTTCCTTCACCGATCAAGACGTTGCGACCCGCGAAGGTGGTCTGCGAGCAATGCCACTGGCCGGAGCAGTTCTACTCTGACCGGCTGATACAACTCAGCCACTTCGCAGAAGATCAGGCGAACACCCGCACCAACGTCTATCTGGCGATGAAGACGGGCGGCGGCTCGGCGCGCCAG
>JADYZS010000034.1 GCA_020853075.1 Anaerolineae bacterium
CGATTGGCAGGCCAGGACGTAGAGGCCCTGATACCAGAGAGCCTCTACCATCCGGTCGCTGAGAACGAGGGACGATTTCCGCCAGAAAACCTCCCACCAGGCGCGATGCGCGGCGTAGATCGCGTTGTACCCTTTCCCGGCTGCGGCCTGGGCCAGTTCTCGCGCTCGCGCCAGGGGGTCTCTGGTCTCTTTCGTCGTGGCAACACCGACGTAGAGCGTGACGGAGGATACCCCCGGTGCCAGGGTCAGGGTCGCCTTTCGCTCCGGCAGGTGCAACTCCACTTCCCAGATTTTCATCCCACGGCGGCCATTGCGTATTTCCCAGCCAGTGCGGGCTTCAATATCACGGAACTCACCGCTCCCTGTCCCCGTCTTCGCGACCTCTCCTTCGGCGACGATGCCATAGAGAGCATAGGTGAAGCCGTCGGGGAAGACGTAACGATGCCAGAAGTCCGTGCCCTCCACGCTGACCTCCGGTTCGCCCAGTTGCTCATCCACGTAGCGCGCGAACTCAAGGGTGATGGGCCGGTCATAACCGCCGCGACGTTTCACCTGCACGACCAGCACGTTGCTATCGGCATCCACAAAGGTGGAGATCGTCGCGCCCTTCTTCCTGTCTCCCACAGTGAAGGTGACCTCGCCCCGATGGATAGAGAGCCGTTCCTCAAAGGGTTCCAGGACCGCGCCCAGGTCTATACGGACGAGGCCGGAAGGCTTGGGCGTAGGAGGCTCGTAGGCATAAGGGTAGGACTCCCGCACCCAGTTCTTATCGGCGACGATACAGCCAGGTTCCAGAGTATCCAGGAATTTGCGCCCCTCTTCGGTGCCAGAGTGCTCCGCAATGAGGCGGCGCACTTCCGCCAGGGGACGATACTGCGCGCCGCGGCGGTCGTAGCGCTCGTCCCAGACGTCAACTTTGCTGAGGGTGATACCGACCATGCCGTTGGTTTCCGGCCCGCCGCCGAAAACCGCGCCGCCCAGGTCGCCGTTGCCGATGGTGAGCCCATCCTGCCACCAACGGGTCGGGCGCTGGAAGACGATCTCGCGGCGCGCCATCTGTCTGGCAAACTCAGCATCTGAGAGTTTAGATACGCGTGTGGACATGACTCCCTACTCCTTTTCTTTACGCATTACTTTATGCTCTTCTACATACGCCGTCCGCAAAACCCTGCGCAACTGTCCCAGGGCTCTGCCGGCGAAACGTCATGTCAATAAAGACCAATCCGGCTCATCCTCCGGATCGCCGAGGGGCCCAAATGCGTTGCGTACCACCCGGCGATAGTTGTCAAGCCAGTCCCGGTAACTGGTGCAGGGAACCAGTTCGTCGCGCCGCTTGCTCATGAGGGCTTGCAACGTCTTCTCCATTCGTTCGCGCAACCCCTGCATCCCTGGGTCATCCGCAAGGTTCGTCATTTGGAGTGGATCGTTGCGCAGGTCAAAGAGTTCCACCTTGCCATTCAGCCAGCGGGCGTACGAGTGATCCTTCGTGCGGATGCCTCGCCATTCTTGCCCGTCTATCAGGTAGTCATAGGTGGCTCCGAAGTTCATCGTAAAGACCGCGTCCTGCTCAAACACGCCCGCCACACCTCGCCACGCCGCGGAGAGATCGTACCCCTCAACGGTGCGCGGCACGGGGACGTCGCACAGCCCGCAGAGGGAGGGGAAGATGTCCACAGGAGCAGTCAGCGTATCGCGCAGCATCCCACCCTCAAAAACGCCCGGCCAGCGCATGATCCAGGGAACCCACAACGATTCCTCGTAGGGCATCTTCTTCTCCCCTGGGCCGATGCCGTGAGCCCCTACCTGCGAGCCGTGATCGGACGTGAAAATCACCAACGTGTTCTTTGCTCTGCCGGTCTGGTCCAGGTAGTCCAGCAAATTGCCGATCATGTCATCTACGGTGAGCGTCATCGCCAGATAGTTACGATACCAACGGAGCGAATCCTCTCGGATGGTATCGGGAACGTTTTCCGGCAACGATAGACGCTCCGGCAAGCGGGCGTAGTATTCCTCTGGCGCGTGTTGGAACGGTGTGCCATGCGGCTGGTGCGGAGAGACAAAGAGGCAGAACGGTTGTTCACCCGCGCTATCCATAAACTCGCAGGCGTAGCGAGCCAACGCGTCGGTCTCGTATCCCTGCCATTGTTCCGTGCGCCAATCATCCAGGTTGACGTAACCATCAAAGTATTTCATGTGGAAGTTGTAGCCGCGCCAATGCTGAAACCCTAACCTGTCGCGTCCTTCGGGTACGTAGTCCCTGGCATCGCGGATGTGGGGAAACGAGCCGGTATGCAGGTGCCATTTGCCGACCCAGGCGGTGTGGTAGCCGGCGTGGGCGAGGGCATCGCCGATCCCGATCTCATCGTGCCGCGTCCGGATGAAGTTGACGACGTGGCCGGTGGTCTGCGGATGGCGGCCCGTCAAGAGCATGGAGCGGTAGGGTGTGCAGACCGCGCAGGTAGCGACGGCGTTGGTCAACACCACGCCGTCACCGGCCAGGCGATCCAGATGCGGGGTGCTGATCTGCTGCTCGCCATAGAGGGGCAAGGAACTAGCCCGCAACTGGTCGGCCAGGATAAAAAGAACGTTGGGGCGATTGGGTGGCATTTATTCCCTCTTGCCCCCTCCCTGCCCTTGTACTCATGCAGGCTTCCCACTGCCCCCGCGTAGCCGGGGAGGGTTAGGTTAGGGAGGGGGCATCTCTGAAACATTCTACAGGTACAACCTCAAATACTGCTTCTGCTGCGACTCCCGGAACCTGTCAGGATGGAACTTGCCGTCGCGGTTGACGAGGCAGTTGTAACGCTTCACAGCTTGATCCCCCGCCTGCGCCCCGCCGAACAGGGTGGTCGCCGGGCGCGTCGTGGTGATGAGCCAGTCCAACAGGTCGTTCTTCAGTCCCTGGATGACAGACGCGTACTCCGACCGGAAGTAGAGATTACCCATCTCCCAGGGGTCGCTCTCTAGGTCGTACAACTCGCCGAAGTTGCCATCGGGGTAATCCTCCGGGAACATCTCCGGCGCGTAATAGACGTAGCGATAGCGCCCCTTGCGCACGCTCTTGCTCCAGGCGAACTCCGTCACGCCTATCTTGTGCACCTCACCATGTTCGCCGCGCAGGAGGTGAGAGAGGTCCTTGCCATCGCCGGTTTGCAGCGGGTCTAGCCCGGCCAGCGTGCACAAGGTCGTAGGGAGGTCCACCGTCTCGGCGATCTCCATCGCCATGTGCCCGGCCCGGAAGTGGCCCGGCCACCGCCATAAGTAAGGGATGCGGGTGATGGCGTCGGAGCCGATACCGGGGGCTTTCTCCACAATGTCGTGCTCGCAGGCGTAGTCGCCGTGATCGGTGGTATAGACGACGATGGTATTCTCTTCCAGCCCCTGCTCCCGCAGCCAGGCCATCAGTTCGCCGACAGCATGATCCACCTGGCTGACGCAGCCGAGGTAGCCGTGGAGTTTGCGCAGCCGCCCCGCCTCGTGGCTGCGTGGCGCAAAGAGCGTCCACGTACCGGTCCTGTTCTGCTCCGCCAGCCGCCGCAGGTTGGGCGGTTTCAAGGACATGTCATAGTCCATATTGGGCGGGAGCATTATCTTGCTCTCGTCGTACATAGACCAGAAAGGCTCGCTGGGCGCGTAGTTAGAGTGGGGGTGGACGAAACTACAATGCGCGATGAAGGGCCTCTCCTCGGCCACCGCCCGCGCCATAAAACCGATGGTCTCCCGCACCGTCCAGCCTTCAGGGCTGTCCTCGTAGGTCAGGCGGGAGACGCGACCGTCAAAGTTCCCCCAGGTGCCCGGCGGCTGCTCCGGAAAGCGAAAGTCGTCGCGCTCGTGGAGCACGCCTTTCTCCTGCAGATAGCGGGTGTATTCGGGCGCGCCGCCGACGCTCCAACCAGGTGTCGTCTCGCGGA
>JADYZS010000035.1 GCA_020853075.1 Anaerolineae bacterium
CCGTGGTGTGAGTGCCGTAATGCCACTCCACGGGGACGTCCTTCACCTTGTAGCCATACTTGCGGGCCAGGAACAACACCTCCACGTCAAAGCCGGTGAGCGCGGCCCCCTTCACCTGCTGGGCGCCTTCGCCGTACAGTTGCACGCGGCGGAAGAGATCGTGGGCAACCTCGCGCCGGAAGGCCTTGAACCCACATTGGGTATCCTGGAAACCGCCGAGCGCCACCAGCCGCACCAGGTAGTTGAAGACACGCCCCATGAGATGGCGATACCAGGGTTCGCCCACGCGGCGCGCGCCGAGCCCCTCGCGGCTGCCGATGACGACGTCGTACCCCTTGTCAAAATAGGGCCGCAACTTATCCCACTGCTCTATCGGGGTCGCGAGGTCGGCATCGGAGAAGAGGATATATTCGCCCTGTGCCGCCAACATGCCGGTGCGCACGGTGTAGCCCTTGCCCCGGTGGTCGTTGCGGATCACGCGCACCGCCGGAGCCAGGGCATCGGCGAACTTCTCGGCCACCGCTGCCGTGCGGTCTTCGCTCCCGTCATCCACAACAATCACCTCGGCGGGATAAGGGAGGCGCGAGACAAAAGCCACCACGTGCTCCAACGTGGCCGGCAGCCTATGCTCCTCGTTGTAGGCGGGGATGACGATAGATAGCCTGGGTTGTGCTGCTTCCGTAGCGATGTGAGTGCTCCTGGAAAGCCACAGTCATCGTGGCTAGATGATCAACATGCTCAGCATAATCGCAACAAGACCCCCCACCGCTGCGCTAAGAAAGTTCACCACGTCGTTGTCACACCAGCGCTGGCCCCGCAGCCGCCGCGTGGTGCGCCCGCAGCGATGCACGCGCTGCTCCGTTTCCTTGCCGCAGGCATCGCAATAGTAAATGCCTTGCACCGTTGCCCCTAAGAGACTGTCGGCGAGGGAACCTGCCAGCCCGCTCGCCGCCGCCAAAGGAAGGAGCCGGATAGCGGACGGCAGCGGCGCGCCCGGCCAGGCCAGAATAGCGGCCAGGAACCCGATGAAGGCCGCACCCGCCAGCGCTGCGCCCGTGCCCACCAAAGAGATCGCGCCGGAAGTTCCTACCGGCACAGGCCGCCCCGTGGTGATGAGGCGCGGGAGCGAGCGGCCCAGCACGCCCAGTTCGGTGGCCCAGGTATCCGCGTTGACCGTCGCCATTGTGCCGACAAAGGCGACGTACAGCGCCGGGCCGGGACGGATGGCATAAGCCAGAGCCAGGATTACTCCCCAACCGCCGTTCGCCAATGCCTGGGCCAGGTCGCGGCGGTGTCCCTTCTGGAACTTCTCCGCGAGTGCCTGTTTCTGCCCCTCGCGCCAGTGAGAGAGCGCGCTGGAACTGACGAAGAAACCGACGACCAGGATGCCCCAGGCCCAGCCGCCGAACCCGAAGGTCGCCGTGCCGACGATGATCGCGCCCACGACCCCCGAAGGAGCCAACGCGCCGCGCCGGTAACCGAGAGTCCCGATGGCCGCACTCAGGGCCAGGCCGGCCACGATGCGGGAAAGGTCCATCTACGTTCTCAGCAATCCCCGCAGAGCCACCAAGGCTACTACCTGCACCGCCGTCGCACCGCCCCATAGAAGATAAGAGGCCAGGCGCTGGCGGCGATACTGCCATATCCCCCAGGCGGTGTTCGTGAGCCAGGCCAACGCCCCCAAAATAGGCAGGATGAAGAGCGCGCTGCGCGCGCCGATGCGGTCTGGCTGGCCCAGCGCGTCAAAGTGCAACGGCAGGTCAGCAGGCAACGCCGGAAAGCGCCACGATAGGATGGCGAAGACCGCCAGATTCAGGGCAAAGCCCGCGACCAACAAGGCCAACCCTATCCGGTCTCGCCACAGCGGGTAATCCCGCAAGGGTGGGCGGATGGTCGTAGGCCGTTGCACCCGTGCCCGGCCCAATGAATGTCGCGCTTGCAGGGCAGCCAGGAAACGTTCTGGCCGTGCCGGCGTCAAACTGTATGCACCAGCCTCTGTAACCAACAAGATGTGAGCGACGGGCGGCTGGGTGGCAAAAGAGCGGACGACGCCGAAACGCCTGCTCTGCCGCTGGCTGACCCACGGCGCCGGCCAATGCCACCAACGACGCCTGCCGTCCGCGTCACCTCGCACGACACGCGCGATGTCGCCCATGGGGACCAGGTATTGGACCGGCCCCCAGATGATCGTCACGCTGTCCCGGTCCACCCAATACTCCAGGGTGAACGCGCCGTAGGTGCGATACGCTACGTAGGCCAAGAACGGCAGGCTCGCAAACACGGCCAACACCAGGGCAAACGAGAGCCCGTCCAGAGGCCGGTTCAGGGCTTTGTTGATGAGCCAGACGTCAAGAGCGACCAGGACCAGGCAAGCGAACAGGCCCTGCCAGGCGGTCGCCGTGCGATACGGTTTGAAGATCATGCCACTTTACGGCGCGGCGGGCATTTTCTCCGCCTGCTTCGTATTCTCTGCTGTCTTAGGGTAAATGGGTGTACACCAAGAGCGATACTGCGGCACGCGGCCACGCACCACGTTGAAGAAGAGGTCGCGCAGGCGCGAGGCGAAGGGGCCGATCTGGCCGCTCCCCACCGCGCGGCGATCCACCGAAACGATGGCCGCGATCTGCACGCCCGTGCCGCAGAAGAAAAGTTCGTCCGCGGTGTAGAGTTCGCTGCGGTCTATGGAGCGTTCCACCACCGGGATGCCCAGTTCGCGAGTCGCCAGTTCAATAACTGTGGCGCGGGTAATCCCTTCCAGAATGTTGTCCGTCACAGGCGGCGTCACCAGATGTCCGCCCTTGACCATGAAGAGGTTCTCCGCGCTCCCTTCTGAGACGTGCCCATCGTCAGTGAGGACGATGGCCTCGTCAAAGCCGTTGAGTTGGGCTTCAGTTTTGGCGAGAGCCGAGTTGACGTAGGCTCCCACCACCTTACCGCGGGCGGGGATGGCATTGTCGTCCACCCGCCGCCAGGAAGAGACGCAGACGTTTGCCCCCTCTTCTTTCTCCAGATAGCGGCCAAAGGGCTGGGCGAAGACGGTGAACTCGTCCTTCAGGTTGTGCAGCCGCACGCCGATGATCTCGTCTGCCTTGTAGGCTAGCGGGCGGACGTAGGTATCCTCGCGGAAGCCCTCCCGTTGCAGGAGTTCCACGGTGATGCGGGCCAGGTCATCCACGCTGTACGGCAGGTTCATCAGCAGAAGGCGGGCCGAGCGCAGGAAGCGCGCGTAGTGGTCCCGGATGCGAAAGACATAGAGTTGTTCTTCCTCGTCGTTCCAATAGGCGCGGATGCCGCCGAAGCAGGCCGTGCCGTAGTTGAAGGCATGGGTGCGCACGCTGATCTTCGCTTCGTCAATGGGGACGAAGCGACCGCGAAAGAAAGCGGTGGTTGTCATGGCTCATATCTCCTATGCTTTGAGAACTTTGAGCGACGTGCTATCCATGATACGTTCGACCGTCTGCAAAGTGAACAACTTACCTTTGGTGGCGAAAAGGAGTTTCTTGACATCTTCTCGCCGGATTCCAAAGCCCCGACCATCCACGCAGGCCACAACCTCAAAAGACGGAGAACCGCGGCGCAATCGTTGGTCGCGTAATTCCGCCAAATGCTGCACACGAGTAACCTTGTCGCGGGCGGTGCCGTCATCTTCAGCCAGTTTAGCCTCAATGAGCACAGCCGGTTTGAACTGGTCGGGGATAAGAAAGTCAGGAGCCTGATCCATATCTTCAAAACGCTCGGCCATACCGGCTTTGTGATAGGAGATGCCTCGTAAATCCAAATTCTGCTTCACAGCATCCTCAATCACATCCCCCACCTGCCCCGATACAGAGTCACGATGCGTAGAAAAGGGGCGTCCCAGAAGGCGTTCATAAAGCAACATCTCGTAGGGAACACCCGCGCGGGCGAGCCGTCTGACGCTCTCAAGTCCCTCTTTAGTATCAACTTTGTCCAGCCGGTGGATCACGCCTTCGTTCACGATAGGTGATCCTTGCCCGATGAGGTTGACCGCGGTGCGGACAAGCGTTTCAACCTGCTGTTGTGTCTTGGAGTTAGTGCGACCAAGAAGGGGCTTGCCCTCTCTGGCCCGCTTATCCAGTCTGCGAGCACTGGATTGATCGACCTCCACTCCAGCCGTAAGGCTTGCCATGTAGGCAAACTCCGGCGGAGAGAAGCCGAGCATCGTCCGCAACACAACTAAAACCAGCGGATCCTGCCGCACCACATTCAATACCAGTTCAGTGGATAAATCCTCAAAGTTACCCGTTGCCTTCTTCAGTGCTTCGTACGCCTGCTGGAAACGAGGAAAGTCAATGAACTCACTTCCCCTGGGCATGACCATAAAGAAAGACTGCAAGCTGCCAATGAAACCATCCACGTATTGTTCTATGTTGGCTTCCAACTGTTCAGCCGTGGCTTCAAAGGGATGGGATGGTGAGGTCATCAGGTCCCCTTGTTGTTGCTCGTATCGCGGCCCTCGGGTTTCCGGAAAAAGAGCAAGAATTCATCGCGCATGGTATTGCGGATTCCCTCAATCTGCCGCATGATCTGGAATTCCAATGGCATACCGATCTGAGAGCCGATTTCAACCAACCCTTCCTCTAATGAAACACCGCCGGTCTGGTTAGTATTGGAGCCGATGACAATGACGCAGTATCGCCCCGGCCGGAGAACCCGCTGGCAGTGCCTCATGATAGTTTCCATGTCCTGAAAATAACGGGAGACACGGGATTCAATGAGTTGTTGCTTTGTTTTTCCTGAGCCAGCGAGGCCCACCATGCTTTGTTTCAAGGCTTGGACATCCGCGCCCAAGAACTGAAGTTGAGGACGGTCATTCTCCACATAGTCAATAGCAAAAGAGTATGGTGGGGAAAACAACACCCCATCCACCGATTCGTCGGGGATCTCCAAGCGCCGGGCATCACCAGTGATTACCTGCGCCTGGCCCAACGTCAGCCCCAACTCTTCCCGCGTCTCATTGAAAGCGCGTATGGCAGCGAGATAACGGGAAAGGAGATCGGGGAAAAGGTCGTGAGGCGTCTTACCCTGCCGTCGGCTGGCATAACCGACCGCGTCAAGATAACATAGAAGCAGCAACTCGCGCATCGGCTCGGAGAGTTTGGGGAATGCCAGCGTAAGATCCGGCAGGCTATCTGTCGCTTCTCCACTCTGGAACAGACTGGGTTGCACGGCAATCTGTTTTTCATGGGGGACAAATCGCCTATAAATATCGTCGGCATACTTGAGCAAGGCCGGAAAGTTGCCGCAGTCTATGTTCAAAACTCCGACTTTGGCCCGCGTCATCAGGCTGGCAAAAGGGCTTAGTTCGTAGGCGATAGAGTTGATGCCCATGATACTCGCCTCAATAGAGGTCGTCCCACACCCGGCCATAGGGTCTAGCACTGTGTCGCCGGGCTTGAGGCCCATGACGTTCATAACTGCCTTGATCATCTGCGGGTGAAACTTGCCGCGATAGGGAAAGAGGCCATGAGTTGCATAACCGACGGCGAATACATTGGCGGCAAAGAAGTTCTTGCGATCCTGACGAGCACTGGCATTGACCTGATCGGGTGTATTCGTGCAAATACGGAAATGGTGAGTCAGAGTCTCATTGACACTCTTGAAATATGCGCCGCGACGGATCAGTTCGTCGTCAGAGAGATGCCGGTATTCGCCATAGGCTAAGTCTAGTTCGTAGATTTGGTTGATCTGGGGGAGTAGGATATGAGAAGGTGGGAAAAGGTCTTGAACAACTCCGCGAAACTTGGCCTCGGAGTAGCTCAATTTCCCTCGCAGCGCCAGGGCCGCAAATGTCTCTCTGGTTTCTATTGCCATCAGAAATCCCCTCCCTCACAGCGTCTAAGAACGGTTGGGCGAGGTTATGCTAGGACA